>JBGTRP010000099.1:0-13358 GCA_041940685.1 Acanthopleuribacteraceae bacterium | reverse complement strand
ATTCGAAACCATTCGCAACAAACAGCCCTTGAAACCCAGCGAGGCCCTGAAGGCAAATCCGGGGAATCCGGCATTGCAAGGGCTCCACCCGAATACCTTGAGCAAGGCGCTGGAGCGGGACCTGGATTGGATTGTGATGAAGGCCATGGACAAGGACCGGGAAGCGCGCTATCCCAACCTAGCCGAATTTGTCGCGGATATTCACCACTACCTGGCCTTCAGACCCATTCTGGCGCGCCCACCCTCGGGCCTCAACCAGCTTCGTTTGTTCCTCAAACGCAACTTGGTAGGGGTGGCGCTCAGCTTTGGCGCCGCTGGGCTGGTTCTGGGCGCCGCGCTCACCGCGGCGGTCTATTTTTACCGGGCGCTGCAAGCGGAGCGGACCTCGGCCTCCTACAGCTTTTTTCTGGAAGAAATGATGACCACCATGGATCCACGGAGCGATATCGCGCTCAATCCCGCGGAGCACCTGGACCTCTTCGCCGCCAAGGTGGAAGCGACCAGCCAACTCCAACCCGAGGCGGAAGCGGTGATGCGGACGCGGCTGGGTAGCGTCTACCTGGGTTTGGGCCAATACGGCAGGGCCGCCGAAGAACTGGAAAAGGCGGGCGAGCTCAGCAGGCAGGCGCTCGGACCCCAGCATCCCAATACCCTCTACAACGATTACCAGCGCGGCATCCTTGCATTGATTGAGGATAATCTGCAACTGGCGCTTGAGCTGTTTCAAGCGACGCTTGCCATTCAACGAAACGTGCTCGGGCCGGAACACCCGGATAGCCTGCGGACGCGCCGCGCCCTAGCCGACACCCTGAGAAATGCGGGCGGAGCAGAGGATCTGGCCTCGCGCTACCTGAGTATTTTGGAAAGCCAAAAAAAAGTGTTGGGTCCCTATCACTCCGAAACCCTGCTGACCGAAAGTGGATTGGCTCACTTTCTACAAGCACGCAATTCGCTGGCCGAGGCTGAAACATGGTACCGAGCGGTTCTCGAAGGCCGGATTGCTACCCTGGGGCCGAGGCATCCCTATACGCTGAACACCATGAACGCGCTGGCCAACAACCTCAACTATCAAGGCCGCTTCACCGAGGCAAAGGAGCTCGCGCGAGGCGCCTACGACGCCTATATCAACACCTTGGGCGAAAGCCATTCCTATACATTGAGCTGCGCCAACAATTTGGCCAATGCCCTGGAAGGGCTAGGGGAATACGCGGCCGCCGAGGATCTCTACCGCAATACCCTGACCCTGCGTCAATTGCATTTCGGCAAGCCTCATGTAGAAACTCTCGCGATTATGAACAACCTGGCCAACTTGTTTTTGGGCCAGGGACGGCTCTTGGAGGCTCGGGCGCTTAAGAGTGAGGAACTCGAAATTCTGGAACAGAAATTCGGGGCGGTACACTGGGAAACGCTTTTCTCCAAGATTACCCTGGCCGAAATCCATCTCGCCGCCCATGAATTCGAACGGGCCGAACGCCTGCTCGTCGCGGTGTGTGAGGGATTCCAAGCACTGGAGCCCCTGCCGAAATACGATCTCGCCCTAGCCAAGGGCTTTCTGGGCCATGCGCGCGCCAAGCTGGGGCGTTTCGAGGAAGCTGAAGCCCTGCTCTGGGAAAGCCACGCTATTTTGCCGGCCAATATCGATTACTCCCTCACATACATTCGGCCCTTTTTAGAGGAATTGGCCGCGGACTATGAGTCCTCGGGCCGTCCGGGCAAGGCGCAAGCAATTCGCGACCGCTTGTGATGGGTAGGGCCATCGCTCGGCTCAGAACGAATAAGGAATCGGTTGCGCACCCGCCCTGAGAAGGCCCCCTTCAACCCAATGGGACCATGCGCGCCCCTATTCGCGGCTTTCCCTATCGCTCATACATAATAAAACGCCTCTCTATTTCAAAAAATAATATTAAGAATGTTCCTTTTTCTCGATTCAAATCGCATGTGTTAGGTGAGGGAGGAGCTTAGACAAAGCTTCCAAGGGATATAGGGATAATTTAACAAAGCATTCAAGCCTAGGTTTGCGCACTATTAAAATTTTAATTATATAGCGCACCTAGATTGAAACTCATGAAATAGCTTAACGCTATTTCATCGTTAACAAGCCGTTTGAATCTTCATCGGCATGGGTATTTCTATGTCTTGTTTAGCTGAAGCTTCTCCTAACACTATTATACGGAGAATGAACATGACGTTGGAAAATAATATCTTGACCTACTCGACAAAATATTTACTGCTCTTGATCCTGAGCCTTTGTGGAACTCAATCAATGGCGCAGACCTACCCCTCCCCCAACGCTGTTTCCTGCGTGGACAGCCTCGGAAATGTGGTGGTTGCCGGCGGGTTCGACGACGAATTTATTTTGGACGGCGATACCATCGAAGAAGCCGACGGGGAAACCGGGATTTTTGTGGCCAAGTTCACGAATAACGGTTCCCTCGATTGGGTCGTTTTATTCACCACGGAGGACAATGAGAGTGACATTGAGATTGGCACCGACTCCCTGGACCAAATCAACATCACCCTGAAATACGAGAATACCTCGGGCTCGCCGGTATATAACATGACGCTGATCGGTTTGGAAAGCGATGGCGATACGCGCTTTGTAAAAAAGGGAAGCATCCCCGTCGGCGGCTGAACCCCTCGGGTTCCAATCACCGGTCGAACAAATAGTTTTCTTGAGGAAGGTTTCAAATTATAATAGATAAATTCAAAATTTTACTAACCTGTTTTTCGACCAAAAACAACAATCAATAAGTTAAAAATATTTACGGAACGAGTTCGAAATATACAAACCAAATAAATACTCCTATGTCAACTAAAAAACTAACGTCTGAGCCTTAGATCATACTAAGGCTCTTTTGGGTTCGTAAATCATTTATTACTTTACCGCTCTTATTTCGACGCCCGCTCTCCGAGTCCCTCCTTCAGGCCCACGGCGGCCCCGAACCCATTTCCAGGCGGCCCGAGCATCCCCTTGGCCGCTTCGGCTATCGAAACCTCTTGTCTCCGGTTTTGAGCCGTCAAGCCCGCGATATGTAGTGGGCAGAGGACACTCAACTTGCCGCGTGGAGCCTGCAGCTTGTTGCAGCGGGATGCCGAACCATCGCCCTCCCCTGTTATACTTGGGAGAAGTTCTCGCGACGATCGGAAGATCGCGCCAGGGAGGCGATCATGAACCAGGTTGGCTTGCTGCTATTTTGGCTTCTCGCGGGGTTGCAGCCCGATTCCGCGGGCGTTGCCGCGGCGCGCGCCTACCGCGAGGCCAACGGCGCCCAAATATTAAAGGAATTCGCCAAATTCCTGGCCATCCCCAATGTGGCTTCCGACCTACCCCAAATTCGCCGCAACGCCGAGTATATCGTTGCGGAATTGTCCAAACGCGGCGCCGAGATGGAGTTGCTGGAGCTGGATGGCGCGCCTCCCGTGGTGTTCGGGGAGCTCAAGGCGCCGGGCGCTACCCGCACACTTTTACTCTACGTGCATTACGACGGTCAGCCCGTCAATCCAGCCAAATGGACGCATGACCCGTGGCAAGCCACGCTCTACACGCGCGCCATGGAGGCGGGCGGTCAGCCGCGCTCCCTGCCGGAGCCCGGAGAGGCCATTGATCCCGAATGGCGTCTTTACGCCCGCTCCGCCGGCGACGACAAGGCGCCCATCCCCGCGATTCTCGCCGCGCTCGATGCATTGCGCGAGTCCGGTATCGCGCCGACCTCCAACCTCAAGTTCTTTTTCGAAGGGGAAGAAGAAGCGGGCAGCCCACACCTGGGAGACTTCATCGACAAGTACCGCGAGAAGTTGGACGGCTCGGTTTGGCTTTTCTTTGACGGCCCCTCGCACCAAAGCCGCCGGCCCCAGTTGGTGTTCGGCGTTCGCGGGGTCACCGGCCTCGAGGTGACGGTTTACGGCGCCAACCGCTCCCTGCACAGCGGCCACTACGGCAACTGGGCGCCGGTTCCCGGTCAAATGCTGGCCCATTTGTTGGCGAGCATGAAGGATGAAAAGGGTAGGGTTCGGATTCAGGGCTTCTACGACAGCGTGGAACCCCTGGGCGCGACCGAATTGGCGGCCCTTGAGAAACTGCCCCAATACGACGAAGCCATGCGGGCGGACATGGGCCTGGCCCGGACCGAGGCGGACAACGCGCCCTATTTGGAACGTCTCTTGTTACCCACGCTCACGATCAAGGGTATGGCCAGCGGCGATGTGGGCGTTCTGGCCCGCAATGTCATTCCACGCTTGGCCACCGCCAACTTGGGCGTGCGCCTGGTGAAGGGCAATGACCCGCAAAAGATGCTCGACTTGGTGGAGGCGCATATTCGCGGCCAGGGCTATCACATCACGCGCGAGGAACCCGACCAGGCCACGCGTTTGCGCTATCCCAAGATCGCCAAGGTCACCCGCGAGGGCGGATATCCCGCGGCGAGGACCGCCATGGATCTCCCGATCATCGCGCCCATCGTGACCGCGGTCGAGCGAGCCGCCGGAGTCACCCCCTACCTGGTTCCCAGCCTCGGCGGTTCTCTACCCCTGTTTTATTTCACCGATGTCCTGAACAAGCCCGCGATCATCGTTCCCCTTGCCAACCACGACAACAACCAGCACGCACCGGACGAAAACCTGCGGATCGCAAACCTTTGGTATGGAATCGACCTTTATGCCGCTCTGTTCACCATGGAGGATTAAGCGCGCCCATGGGCCCTAAATGAGGCGAGGTGGAACTTTCTTGGCTTTGGTTCCGTTTTTGGCTATGAGAAGCGCCATGATTTTGAAAGCACGTTGGATTGTTTCCATTCGGTGACAACCAGCGTGGAGGAAAGCACTCATGTTTTTATTGCTGCTATTTTGGTTCCAGGAAAGCGGGACCCCTCTCGACGAGTTGCTCCGCCTCGCGTTCGAGCACAACCGCGAGTTGAAAGCCTTCGAATATCGAATCGATGCCAAGGCCTTTTCCGCTCGCCATCTTTCAGGTTGGGACGATCCCACCCTGAACTTCAACTTCTACGCGGAAGAGGTGGAGACCCGGGTCGGCCCCCAACGCTACAGCCTCGCGATGCAACAGAACCTGCCCTATCCCGGCCTCAACAGGGCGAAAAGCGCCTGGGTTTCGGGTCAGGCAGAAGTGCTTCGCGAGGAACAGCGGCTCGAGAAGGCGCAACTGGCGAGGCGCATTAGCCATGCCTACTTCAATTTGTATTACCTGCAAAAGAAACGGGAAATCGACCGCGAGAACCTCAACCTGATGACCACTTTAGAAGCGGCTACCCGTTCCCGTTTCCGAACCGGCGACGGTTCCTACGCCTACGTGGTGCAGGCTCAAACACAATTGGCCAATCTCACCGAGCAGTTGCACGCGGATGGGGATGCCCTGCGCGCCGGGGAGCTTGAAATATCGGGCCTGATCGGCACGGAAAAGCCTCTTCGCATCCTACCCATTCGCCTCGAAGCGGATGTGTCCTTGCCGGAAGCGGCCGGGAATCAACCCGTCTTATCGGCGCTGGATGCTCGAATCCAGGAACGCCGGCTCTTGGACAGCCTACAGCGTTTCGATTTTAAACCCCGCTTTAAGCTCAGTCTAACCTACATCCAAACAGGCGATGCATTGAACCCAAGTCTGCCCGGCAGCGGAAAGGACCCCATCATCGCGGGATTTGGCATCAACCTGCCGGTAAGGCGCGATCGCTACCGCGCGCGGCTGGCGGAAAACCGCGCCACCATCGAGGCCTTCGAGGCGGAGAGACGGCAGGCGGAGCGCGAATTGAATTCCGCAATCGAAGCGGAACGCATTTTACTGGAAAGCGACCTGCGCAAAATTTCGCTCTACGAGGGAACCATCATTCCCCAGGCCACGCTTGCCATGGAATCCGCGACCAAGGCCTTTCGCATCGGCGAGGTGGCCTTTTCCACGGTGATCGAGGCCCAGCGCGATCTTTTGCAATTCAAGCTCGCCCTGGAGCGCGCGCGCGCGGATGCCTGGATCCACCAGGTCGAGCTGATTTGGCTGGGAGCGGGAGAGGATGCACCATGAGTAAAAGAACGGGCTTGTTCGCCATCGGAATCGCTTTTCTTCTCGGCATGACCGTCATGTGGTTGTTTCGCGGCCAACCCACGGCCTCGCACGAGGATCACTCCAGCGGTAATGCGGAACATGCCGATGCCCAGGAGTGGTACACCTGCTCCATGCATCCCCAAATCCGGATGCCCGAACAGGGCCAATGTCCCATTTGCTTCATGGACCTGATCCCCATTAACGACGAGGCCCAATCCGCCGACCCCAGATTGCTCACCCTTTCCAATGCGGCGGTTCAATTGGCCGAAATCCGCACGGCCCCGGTAACCCGCGATTTCCGCACCAAAACCGTACATCTTCAAGGCCGCATCGAATACGACGAAACGCGAATCCGCCAGATCAGCGCCTGGCTTCCCGGCCGCATCGAACGCGTGTACCTGGACTACACCGGCGTGTCCGTACGGGAGGGCGAACACCTCGTGGACATCTACAGCCCCAAGCTGATCAACGCGCAGGAGGATTTCCTGCAAGCCCTCAAGAGCTACGACCTGCTGGACGCCAACGCCTTACCCATTATTCGCGAGACCGCGGCGCAAACCATTGGGGATGCGCGCGAGAAACTCTTTCTCCTGGGCTTGAAACGGGGCCAGATTGGCGCCCTCGAAGCAAACTGGGAGATCAACTACCGCATCACCATCTACTCGCCCTCTACCGGAATCGCGATTCAGAAACATGTCAATGAAGGCGCCTACGTGGAGACCGGAACCCCACTCTACACCATCGCAGAGTTGGAGCATGTCTGGCTGGTGGCCGAGGCTTATGAATCGGACCTGGCCTGGCTCCACTTCGGGCAACAGGCCGAATTCGAGGTGCGCTCCTTTCCCGGCACCTTTTTCAATGGCCGCATCTCCTTCATCAGCCCCTCGGTCGACCCGGCCACGCGCACCATCAAGGTCCGCATCAACGTGGAGAACCCGGAACAACGCCTGAAACCGGGCATGTTCGCCAACGCGACCATCCATTCCAAGGTCACCGAGCATGGGCGCGCGATCGATCCGGAGCTCGCCGGAAAATACGTCTGCCCCATGCATCCGGAGATTGTCAAGGACGAGGCGCTGACCTGCGATATCTGCGGTATGGCCCTGGTCACCAGCGAGTCGCTCGGCTTCTCACGGGAACCCGCATCCGAGGAAATGCCGCTGCTGATACCCAGGTCGGCCCCGCTCATCACCGGAAGACGCGCGCTGGTGTATGTCAAGCTGCCCGACCGGCCCGCACCAACCTTCGAAATGCGAGAAGTGGTGCTGGGCCCACGGGTGCGCGATCAGTACATCGTCAAGGAAGGCCTGAGCGAGGGCGAATTGGTGGTGTATCAGGGCAATTTCAAGATCGATGCGGAACGCCAAATTCAGATGAAGCCCAGCATGATGAGTCTTGCTCCAGCGGAAACGGGCCCGCCCAATGGCCGCGAGTCTGTTCCGGAACCCTACCGCGAGACTTTATCCTCTATTCGGGAAAAGTACGAGGCCATGCGAGTCGCGCTCGCCGCGGACCGCTCCGCCCTGGATCAGGCCCGTCAACTGGGCGCGCTCCTGCCGGATTGGAGGGTGCCGCATCTCGCCGGCGATCAACTCGGCTTTTTTGAGGAACTGCGGCGGGGATTGAAAATCGCCGCCGACACCTACCAAAAGGCCGCCGACATCGAACAGGAGCGCGAGGCCTTCCACACCCTTTCCCACCATCTGATCGAGCTGATGACCCACTTCAGCGGCGGCCTGAGCGCCTATCGCTTCCACTGTCCCATGGGCCCGGTCGAGGGCGGTTCCGAATGGTTGCAGCCCAATCCGGAAATGGCCAACCCCTACATGGGAACGCGCATGTTGCGCTGCGGCACGCAAATGGGCCTCGTGGGCAGCGCGCCATGATGTCGCGGCTGCTGGAATTTCTCATACGCGCCTGTATGAACAATCCCCTGGTGTTGGGGTTGCTGACGCTTCTGTTGGTGGTGTTCGGCATTACCGTGGCGCCATTTGACTGGGGCTGGGAGGAACGCCCGATCCAACCCGTGGCGGTGGACGCCATCCCCGATATCGGCGAGAACCAACAGATTGTCTTTACCGAGTGGCCCGGCCGCTCTCCCCGCGATGTAGAGGACCAGATCACCTTCCCGCTCACCTCGAGTTTGCTGGGCCTGCCCGGGGTCAAAACCGTGCGCTCAAACTCTATGTTCGGATTCTCCATGATCTACGTCATCTTCGAGGACGATGTGGATTTTTACTTTTCAAGAACCCGGATTCTGGAGAAGCTGAGCTCGCTGCCGCCGGGGACGCTGCCGCGCGAGGTCACGCCCACCCTCGGCCCCGACGCCACGGCCCTGGGCCAAATTTTCTGGTACACCCTGGAGGGCAGGGATGAGCGGGGACAACCGAGCGGCGGTTGGGATATTCAGGAGTTGCGCTCGATTCAGGACTGGACGGTTCGTTTCGCGCTCCAGAGCGTGAAGGGCGTGGCGGAAGTCGCCTCGGTCGGTGGGTATGTGCAAGAGTACCAGGTGGATGTCTTCCCAGACGCCATGAAGCATTTCGGCATCACCTTCCAGGATGTGCTGCGCGCCATTCAACGCTCCAACCTGGACGTGGGCGCCAAGTCCATCGAGGTCAACGGACCCGAGTACGTGATTCGGGGGTTGGGCTTCATCAAGCGCATTCAGGATTTGGAGCTCGCGGTCGTAAAGGTGGTCCGCAACGCGCCGATCCGCGTTCGCGAGATCGCGGAAGTCACCCTCGGTCCGGCCCCGCGCCGCGGGCTGCTGGACAAGGCCGGGGCGGAAGCGGTCGGCGGCGTGGTGGTCAGCCGGTTCGGCGCAAATCCGCTGGAAACCCTGCGCCTCATCGAGAAGAAAATCGAGGAAATCGCACCCGGCTTGCCCGTCAAAACGCTGGCTGACGGCCGGGAATCGCGGGTCACCCTGGTTCCCTTTTACAACCGGGGCCATTTGATCCAAGAGACGCTGCAAACCCTCAGCGATGCGCTCAGCCTGGAAATTATCGTCACGCTGGCGGTCATTCTGCTGATGGTCATGCATTTGCGTTCGGCCCTGTTGATTTCCGGGCTGCTGCCCCTCACCGTGCTGGCCACCTTTATCGCCATGCGCATCTTCGGCGTGGACGCCAACATCGTGGCGCTTTCCGGGATTGCCATCGCCATCGGAACCATCGTGGATATGGGCATCGTGTTGGGTGAGAACATCCTGCGCCAGGTGCGCGAGCGAGAGGAAACCGGCTCCATTTTCGAGATCGTGTTAAAGGCCTCCAGGGAAGTGGGTTCCGCGGTTTTGACCGCGGTGGCCACCACCGTCATCGGGTTCCTGCCGGTGTTTTTCATGGACGGCGCCGAGGGTAAATTGTTTAAACCCCTGGCCTATACCAAAACCTTCGCGCTCCTCACATCAATCGGCATCACCCTGGCCCTGGTGCCCACGCTTTCCTGGCTGATCCTGCGCAAACGCTCCATCTCCTCTTGGTCCCTGGCCCGCTGGGTTTTGGTGGGTTTGGGATTGATTGCCTCGGCCTTCATTTCCCGCATCCTGCTCCTGGCCTTGGTAATTTGGTTGGCGGCCCGGCAGTTGAGGTCCAGGTTGCCCGCGTCCTGGTTGCCCATCATCGCCAGGTCCGTGCATTACCTGGTGATCGCCCTGGTTTTTTATTGGCTGAGCCGATTCTGGACGCCCCTGGGCGTTCACGCGGGAGCCCTGAAGAACCTGCTGTTCACCGGACTTTTGGTTGCCGGCATGATGGCGGTGTTTTTTCTGTTCATCAGGTTCTACCCCCGCATGCTGGCCTGGTGTCTGGACCACAAGCCACTGTTCCTTTGCGCGCCCGCGATGTTGATTTTGCTGGGCGCCAATATTTGGCTGGGTTTCGACCGCCTCGCGGGTTGGGTCCCGCGGGCCCTTTCGCCGCTGGGCATTGAGGATCGGCAAGTGCGCGACTCCACGCCCTGGAGTTGGGCGGCCCGACAGTTCCCCGGTCTCGGCAAAGAGTTCATGCCCAGCCTCGACGAGGGCAGCTTCCTCTACATGCCCTCTACCATGCCGCATGCCTCTCTCACGGAGGCTCGGGATATCCTCACCAAAATGGATATGGCGATTCAGACATTACCCGAGGTCGATATGGTGGTGGGCAAGCTCGGGCGGGTTGAGTCATCGCTTGATCCCGCGCCCCTGAGCATGATCGAAACCCTGGTCAGCTATATTCCCGAGTACCGTTCCGACGAGCGGGGACGCCGGCTTTACTTCAAGTACGACCATGGGCGCGGCGAATTCGTTCGTGACGCCAATGGCCGCTTGGTGCCGGATTCCTCGGGCGAGCCCTTCCGCCAGTGGCGCGACCATGTGCGCACACCGGCGGATATCTGGAATGAAATTGCCGAGGCCGCGGTGGTGCCCGGCGCCACGGGCGCGCCCATGCTGCAGCCCATCGCCACGCGCCTGGTCATGCTGCAAAGCGGGATGCGCGCGGCGCTGGGCATCAAGGTCAAGGGTCCCGACCTCGCGGCCATCGAACGCGCGGGCATTCGCCTGGAAGAGCAACTCCGGCAGGTGCCCGGCATCATCGCGGACAGCGTATTCGCGGAACGAATCGTGGGGAAACCCTATCTGGAGTTCGACATCGACCGCGAGGAAATCGCCCGCTACGGTCTGAACGTCCAAGATGTCACTGATATCATCGAAATGGCGATCGGTGGAAAAACCGTGTCCTACACGGTGGAGGGCCGGGAGCGCTATCCCATCCGGATCCGGTACCCCCGCGAGCTGCGCGGCGATCCCGAGGAAATTCAAAACACGCTCATTCCCGTACGGGCAGACCTGCAAATCCCCCTGCGCGAATTGGCGCACTTGCGCTACACCCCCGGCCCGCAAAGCATTCGAGGAGAGAATGCCGCCCTGGTCGGTTATGTTACCTTCGATAAGCAGCGCGGCATCTCCGAGGTGGAAATCGTCAACCGAGCCGCCGCGTTTCTCGACCGGAAACTGGCCGATGGCGCCCTGATTCTGCCCAAGGGCGTCCACTACCAGTTCGCGGGTTCCTATGAAAATCAAATCCGTAGCGAACGCCGGTTAATCTTCATCCTTCCCGTCGCCCTGATCTTCATCTTTCTCATCCTCTACCTACAATTTAAAAGCATCTCCACCACCATTTTCATTTTCCTGTCGGTTTTCGTGGCCTGGTCCGGCGGATTCCTCATGCTGTGGTTATTCGGTATGGATTCGTTTTTGGACTTTTCCCTGTTCGGCGCCAATCTGCGGGAGGTGTTTCAAATCCGACCCTACCACCTCAGTGTCGCGGTTTGGGTGGGTTTCCTGGCCCTGTTCGGAATCGCCACCGATGACGGCGTGATTATGGGCACCTATCTGAAACAATCGTTTCAGCGGGAAAAGCCGGATAGCCTGGCCGCCTTGCGCGCGGCTACCCTGGCCGCGGGCCAACGCCGCATTCGACCCTGCCTGATGACCAGCGCCACCACCATTCTCGCGTTGATGCCCATTCTGACCAGCCGAGGCCGCGGCGCGGATATTATGATCCCCATGGCCATTCCCTCTTTCGGTGGAATGGTCGCGGTTCTGCTGACCATGTTCGTGGTGCCCACGCTCTATTGTTGGCGCGAGGAATACCGCTTTAAGCGGACCAGCGCCTAACCCGCGGCCCATTCCTCGGCCACACCCACTCTCGGCGCGCTCCGGCGCTTGCGCGGATGGCCCAGCCGGTTGAACAGCAACCAGGCGTCCTGTAGACCGATATTGGGAATGACGGCGTCTCTTCCCGAAGAGCCGGCCACGTCAAGATGCAGGCTGCCCAGGTTACGGATGCGCTGGAAGGGCGCCTGGGTAAGGTTCAGGTTCTGGATTCTACCAATGGGAATCACCCAGAAATGCAAGCCCAGAAACCCGGTTTTGATGTAGACAAACTCGCGATCCAGGGCGTAGGCGGTCTGCATGTAGGTCAGATGGGAAACCAGCCAGGAGAGCCCGACGCCCAAACCACCCACCAGCGGAAGGGCCAGGCCCTTGAGTGGAAAAATCCCGAGAAAGCCATGGAGCAGGGCCATCAAAATCACCAGAACGCAGACCATGATGCGGAATTGGCGCGTGCGGGTGTAGGGATGAACCGTCAACCAGCGCACCCCTTCCCATTCCGCGTCGGGCCACACCGCCTTGACAAAAAAGTCGATGCGGTTCGTTTTCGCGATGGGCGCCAGCAGATCCGACTCCGCGCGGCGTTGATCTTGGAGTCCCACGCGGCCAGCCGATTGCACCTTGATCTGGACCAGATCGAACAGGCGCCGGATCGGCGAAATCTGACATTGCAGCGCCTGTACTTTTGTGAGCGGAATGGTGAAGGCGCGCAGGGTAAGCAGTCCCGTGGTAATTCTCAGATCGGAGCCGTTTTGAAAGATGGTAAAGCGGTGCCAACGGATGAGCGCGGTAACAATGCTGATAATCCAGGCCACGAAAAAAAAGACGGCAAACAACATCAGACCCATGAGTAACAGGTACAGGGGTTGCTTTTGACCCATGGCGCCCATCCATTGAAAACCATCCGCCAACCAGTTTGGGATCAGGTCGATGACCGTTTCCTCGGCGTACTGAAAGACCAGCGCCAGGCCAACCGCGATGACGCCCATGCGGTTGGTGGTCGCGCCCGCGACCAGGATATCCCGAGGTCGGATTTTGTAGATTTCCCGCTCCTCGACCGCGGCGCTGTCGGCGACTTCCGCCTCGATTTCCCGATCTTTCTCCTTCTCAACGCGAACCTGCTCCTGAATCCAGGCCGCATCCTCAAAAGACAAAGCCACGAAGGAAGCCTCGGCAGCGCCGCCCCCGGCGGTTTCGATATCCAACCGCACCACCTTGAACAGGCGCGCCAGCGGGCCCTGGCTGGTGTTGATGTTGTGAATGCGCTTCACGGGAATGCCGCGCATCTTTTTAGAAAAGATGCCTTCTCGTATGGTGATGTGACCACCGCCCACCTGGTAGCGGAAGCCGAAAAACCGCATCAACAGTCCAATCCCGGAAAGCAGCATACCGGATCCAATGAGGAAGGGCAGAAGCAAGTTGCCCTTGAAGGCCGCGTACCCGCCAATCAACAGAGGAAACAGGGTGCTGCGGATGATCCCGCCCAGGCCGAACAGGAGCATGGTCCAATGCAGGCCGCGCCATTGCTCCGGATTCTCTTCGGGAGCGCTCGTATCGGTCGAGCCCATTTCCGCGATGTTGGCTTCAGAGGTCTTTGCCCCGTGTTCCTCGGACTCAGATGTTGGCATGGGTGTGGCCCACCTTGGAAAGGTCATC
>JBGTRP010000098.1:0-13393 GCA_041940685.1 Acanthopleuribacteraceae bacterium | reverse complement strand
GGTAGAAGAGTAGGCCGTCCTCGAAGGGATCCTCTCCGGAAGGACCCACCGGCGAGGTCCGCACGCGGCGAGTATCCAACCCCGCGCCGAGGTTGCGATCATACTGATCCCGTAGGCGGGGGTCCTTGAGCGTGTTAAAGGCCATCACAATCTTTTGATAGCGTTTTTCGGCCTGGTCTCTTTCTTCTTCGGCAAACCGATCGGGATGCGACTGCATGGAAAGCTTGCGAAAAGCCCGGTGGAGCCCGTTGCGCCCCACATCGCGCGGAACTCCGAGAATTTGATAATAATCCATTCTCTTAATTTACTCCTCTCACCCCGGATGGTATCTGCCAGAATTTACGAAAAAGCATATCAAATGTCAATCAAGTCATTTTCCCCTCAAGAGTGATACGTCTCACGCGCGGCGCCATTATCTCTTGGCCTGGAAGAGCCGTTTGGACGCCGACCGCAAGGCCTCGGGGATATTCCTATCTCGTTCGAGATTTCTCAAATCCGATTTGTGCAGCCGGTTGAGCAATTTCATGCTGAAAGCCAACGGCGTGCGGGGGTTTTTCACCAAATTGCAAACGATTTTATAGTTCCGCGTCCACTCGCGGTTCATGGCGATCAGCCGCAGCACATCGGCTTTGACATTTCTGAGATTGGAGTAAAACTCCACCTCGCCGTCGGTGATTCGCGGCGACTTGATCACCGCGGTACAGACGATCTTGTTGGCGTCCTTCACGAGGATATGGCGAATTTCCCGGTCTCCCTTGATGGCGGCCTGAATTTTTTGGGGCACCGTCATTTGGGCGATCTTCATCAGCAGGCTTTGTCCGCCCTCGCGGCCTTGGGTCGCCATTCTCGGGGTGCTATCCTTCTCCTTGCCGAACACCGAAACGAATTCACGCGCTTCGAGAATGGCCGCCTCTTCCACCTCTTCCTCGGTAAGCTCTTCCAGCTCTTCCGCGGGTGAAATGAGATCTTTGACCAAAAGGCGCTCGTATTCGGACAGCTTTTGCCTTTGGGTAATGGAGATGCCTTCGTTTTCCCGCAAGGCATCGATGATGCCCGGCTCCTCCTGAATCTTCATTTGGTTGTTGACGACCTGGTCGAGAAGCTCGGCTTCCAGATAAGGCGCCGCAACCTTCAGAGCGACCCCCGGCATTTTCGGATTGAGAATGGCCACGGACTTGGTTTCCAAACCCAAGGGCAGGTTCTGAAGCATGAAACCAACAATGTCTCCGTCCACGCGGCGGTCGGCGCAGAAGGAATACTTCACTCCCTCGGGCAACTCATCGAAGGTTTGAATCGCGTCCTGGAGGAACTCGGGAGTTTTCGAGCAGATATGGTAAATGGCGGTGATCAGATCCTCGGGCTCCAGCGGCATGATGCCCTGTACGATGGCGCGCTCCGCGCTCTCTCCCAGTTCTCCCATTCGAATTTGGTCAATGATGCCGCTCATGGCCTTTCTCAATCCTTGGAGTTCTGAAGTTCTCTAATTTTGCCGTCAAGCGCCTTAAAAAAATGGCCCGGCCCGAAATTGCGCAGAGCCAGCGTCCAATCGATGGCGCTGGCCACCTTTTTGAATGCGGTTCCATCTTGAACCGCAACGCGGCTGGCATCGCCAATGATGACGCTATTTTCCGCGCCATAACGATAACAACGGACCTGGCCGGCAGGAAGGAGCCGTTTGGTGAGCACCTCTCCATCGATGATGACCTCGACCCAGACCGGCTGAAGGCTCTCCAGGGCGAACATATCCTCGATGCGTTCCGCGCTCCTGCCCTCCGGCGTCCAGGATAGGGAGGCCAACTCGAAACTGGGCAAACGCGCCTCATACGCCTCGAGTGCGGGGACCTCATCAGACGCCTCACCCGCGGCGGGCTCAACCTCCGAGAACATGGACGGGCCTTCCCCCTGGTCCGAGGCGCCTTCCGAATCGGATTCGTTTCCATGTAGGGCGGCCGCTTCTTCGACGGTCTTTTTCAGGCCGGACTCTCCGGCCCCCGGTTTTGCGGAACCTTCGCCGAGAGCCACGATCCCCGGTTGGCCGGGGGATGGGGAGGCCGTTTGGCCGCTGGTGTCCTGCAAACCTTTCCAAATTCGATCCAGGGTTTCCCGCAGCGTGCCTTCCTGAATGCTGAGAAAGTAATAACCGACACCCAACAAAACCAGCAAAAAGATACAGGAATAGAGGAAGAGTTTCCTCCTGCCCTTGCGGAATTCGAGATCGTCGATCTTGGTTTGCTCCTGCTGGGTCACGAATTGGGGTTTGACCTGATACTGCTCGTGATAGTCGGCGGTGATGATATCCTCATCCAACTGAAGGAACTTGGCGTAGGATCTCAAAAAGTTTCGGGTATATACGCCTTGCGGTAAACTGGAAACATCGTCGTTTTCCAGGGCGATGAGAAACATCTTGGCGATTTTCGTCCGCTCGGCGGCGTCCTCCAGGCTAAGGTTTAATTTTTTTCTCGCTCTTTTTAAGCTTTCACCAATTGTCATAATCCGGAGCCGGCCCCCCATCCTAGGAATGTTCCCGTGTAATTGGGATCATTCTAACCCAAAAACCCATAACCATCGCGGTCTTTACCACAATTTCTCCGTTTCAGGACCGAGGCGTCACATGCCCATTTATGAAAACCATTTCATTCTGGATTTGGAAAAGTTGGTTCCCAGGCCGACGGCCTGCCGACCCGAGTGCGAATGGCTGTTTTCAAAATCGGTCGAGGAGTTGTCCCGCCTTCCCTGGCGACGGTTCTTCCTGCTCTCCCTGGATGAAACCAGCGCGAACCGATCCGTGCGGGAACGGGGGCGGGTTGCCGAGTTAATCCGCGGCGGACTGGCAACCGGATTTGGGCCCGCGCTCGCCTATATCGAGGACTTGATTGAGGGTAGGGCCGCGGCGCCGGTGGCCAAAACCCTCTGCGGCCACCTGCGTCACATGGCATCCTCGGCTGGAGATCCGTACCTGTTGGAGCGGGCGACATTTGCCAGGCAATTCGCCACGCCCATTCCTAGCCAGGGATTGAATGGGTTTCTCCAAAAACGAGAACGGCGCTTCGAACTGGAACCTAAAACTCGTGAAGGATTAGAGGCTTTGGCGGCTTGGATGAGGCGTCCAGGCTAAAAAATCCGTCGATCCGCTCGGAGACCGCGTCTCCGCCGTCGATGCCCCGCTCTCCGTAAACCCAGGCCAAAACATCCCCTTTTTCCACCCGGTCCCCCACGTGTTTGGCAAGGTACACGCCGGCCATATAGTCCAGGCGATCCTTTCTGGAGCGGCGCCCCGCCCCCAGTTCAATGAGATAGGTGCCCAAGCCGTATCCGTCGAGAGCCCTAACCTCGCCCGCCCTTCCGGAAAGCACCGGCCGCCGCGGAAGATCGTCGAAGCCTTGACGGGGCAACCGGTCCAGCGCGGCGGCGTCGGCGCCGGCGAAACGCAGGTAATCCAATAGCTTTTCAAGCGCGGCGCCCTTTTGGATCGTGGCCCTCATTCGTTGCTCCGCATTTTGCGCCGTCTTCTCCACACCCGTTTTCAAAAGGAGCTTGACGCCCAGAGCATACACCAATCGCATCAACGGCGTATCATGAGGCTCCCGCAAATAGGCCACGGCTTCTAAAAGTTCGAGATAGTTGCCCACCGCGTGGCCCAGGGGCTCGTCCATGCGGGAGATTAAGCCAAAGACGGCCATCCCGCTCCGATTGCCGATAATCCTGAGGTTCTCGGAAAGCGCCATGGCCCGCTGCTTGGTCCGCATGAATGCGCCGCTGCCGCACTTCACATCCAAACACAGGTGGGTGGCGCCGCCGGCGATCTTTTTAGAAAGAATGGAGGCGGTGATCAGGGGAATCGAATCCACGGTAGCGGTCACATCCCGCAAGGCGTAGAGGATGCGATCCGCGGGCACGATATTTTGGGAAGCACAGGCATTGGTCCATCCAACGCGGTCCAGCATCTCCTTCATTTGCCGCTGATCCAGGTTACAGGAAACCCCGGGCAGCGATTCGAACTTATCGATGGTTCCCCCGGTATGGCCCAGTCCCCGGCCGGACAACATGGTCACCGGCAACCCGGCGGCCGCGAGCATGGGCGCCAGGATCAGGCTCACCTTGTCCCCCACGCCGCCGGTAGAGTGCTTATCTCCCAAGGTGGCGTAACCGGGAAAGGCCAGCCGGTCTCCCGAGGCGACCATCGCCTCGGTCAGGGCGAGTGTCTCGTCAAAGTCCATTCCCTTGAGGCAAATCGCCATCAGCAGGGCCGCGGACTGATAGTCCGGGATACGGCCGGCCACGAGCGCACGGATCCAGCTTTCGATCTCGCTTTTGGACAGGGCGAGCTCACGCTTTTTCTTTTCGATCAGGGGCCGCAAATCAAATGAAGAGGACATGGCTTATTTCCCGATTCCAACTTGGCCCGATCCAGCCGGTCGCGGTTCAAGAGGGCCTGGGAGAGGAATCGCTAGAAGCGGGAAAACCTCGCGCCAAGGCCACGAGCGGTCAATCAGGAATTTTCGCTGGCGTCCGTGGCGGACTGTTTCTCGATTTCGTTCAAAAGCTCTTGCGCCTTGGGAAGAATGGGATGCTTTTCGCTCTCATCCTTGTTGGCGTACTTGTTGATGAGGGCCGATAGCTTTTGTTTGGCGGAGGTGGGGTCGCCACTGGCAAGGTAACACTGAGCCATTTTGTAGCTGATGAGGTCTTCCATATCCGCGCCGCGCCCGCTCATGTTGATCAGCGTGTTGTATTGATCGAGCGCCTCTTTGTACTTGCCATCCGCGTAATATATATCGGCCAAACCGATGGCGCCGATAAATTCGAGGCCGTCCTTCTCCTCGATCAACACCTTGTAGAGGTCTTCCAATTCATCATTTCGTCCCAGGTTGATGAGACAACTGATTTTGTAGATGACGGCCTGCTGGCGGAC
This sequence comes from Acanthopleuribacteraceae bacterium, assembly GCA_041940685.1. Lineage (GTDB taxonomy): Bacteria > Acidobacteriota > Holophagae > Acanthopleuribacterales > Acanthopleuribacteraceae > JBGTRP01. The sequence continues at coordinate 8,481 of JBGTRP010000098.1, read as the reverse complement.
CGCGCCACCCTCGCTATCGATAACCTTGTTCAACTCGGCCAGGGCCGCCTCATTCTTTTCTTTTTCGTCGGCAAATTTCAGTTCGGCCTGTTCATCGTCAATGCGGGTGTTCAGGATTTTTTCGGCCTGATAAAGGGAGCGCGCGCTTGCTTCCTGTTCTTTTTTGAAAAAAGACAACATCCCGAAAAAGAGCGCCAAGGCGGCCAAAACCAGGACGGTCCCCAGAATCACCCGCCTGGGGTTGCGCTCGATATATCTGGCGATCTTCTCTAAAAATGATAAAAATTCGTCTTCTTTCAGTAACTCTCGACGTTCTTCTTTTCGTTTGGTCATGTTGTTTCCCACTCACTATCCGCGGCGCTTGGCCGCTCTTCCCTTAGGGGGACCGATCAATGAGATCCGTTTCCATGGAAGGCCTTACCCCCAAAACCCCATATCATACACCAAATCCCTTCCGGGCAAAGCAAAATATGCGGAAGTCCCGCGATCGTTTTCGGCGAGTTCGCGGCGCCCCCGACGGGCCCGCCGGACGATCGAGGCCATGCTCTCCCGCGGGCCCGCGAATGCGCCGCGGGAGGAATCGTGGGTTGAAGGCAAAAAAAGTCGCGATGGAGTGAGGAAAATTCACAGTTGAATTTTCGCCGGGAAAGTTGAAAAAACGGGCGTTTAGAGCGATAATGACGCTCCTGAGCGAAAGGGATGTCGGGCGTGGGGCCCTTGCACGAACAATCGCATGTAGGAGGCTGGGAAGTGAAAGAAGTTGGAACGATTGAACTGAAAACAGGACTCGCGGAAATGTTGAAAGGCGGCGTTATCATGGATGTGGTGACGGCCGACCAGGCAAAGATCGCCGAGGATGCCGGCGCCGCCGCGGTCATGGCGCTCGAACGCGTACCGGCCGATATCCGAGCCCAAGGCGGGGTCGCCCGCATGTCCCCGCCCGAATTGGTCTACGCCATCAAGGAAGCGGTCAGCATTCCGGTCATGGCCAAATGCCGTATCGGCCACTTCGTGGAGGCCCAGATCCTGGAGTCGATCGGCATCGATTTCATCGACGAAAGCGAAGTGCTCACCCCCGCCGATGAAGAAAACCATATTTGGAAAAACGACTTCAAGACGCCCTTCGTCTGCGGCGCCACCAGCCTGGACGAGGCCCTGCGCCGGATCGGGGAGGGCGCGGCCCTGTTGCGCACCAAGGGCGAGGCCGGCACGGGCAACGTGGTGGAAGCAGTGCGCCACATGCGTCTGATCCGCAAATCCATCGCCATGATTTCCTCCATGGACCGGGAGACCCTCATGGCGGAATCCAAGAAGATGGGCGCGCCCTTCTCATTGGTTCAGTGGGTGGCCCAAAATGGGCGCCTACCCGTGCCGAACTTTGCCGCCGGAGGGTTGGCGACTCCCGCGGACGCCGCGCTGATGATGCAATTGGGCGCGGAGGCCGTGTTCGTTGGTTCGGGCATCTTCAAGTCCGGCGATCCCGCCAAACGCGCGGTCGCCATTGTCAAGGCCACCACCCATTACCGCGACCCCGAAATCCTGACCGAGGTCTCCAAGAACCTGGGCGAAGCCATGGTTGGCCTCAACATCAACGACATTCCCGAAAGTGAGTTGCTGGCCGGCAGGGGCTGGTAGGAGATGATCGGCATTCTCGCTGTCCAGGGCGGTTTCCGAGCACATCGAAACACCCTGGACCAGCTTCGCGTGCCCAACCGCGAGGTGCGCCTGGCCAAGCAGCTTGACGATCTCCATGCCCTGATTCTGCCCGGTGGCGAATCCACCACCATGCTCAAGCTCATCGAGGCCTTCAATCTCCTGCAACCACTCCAGGATTTCGCGGCATCCGGCCGGCCGGTGCTGGGGACCTGCGCCGGCGCCATTCTCATGAGTGGTCGGGTGCGCTACAAGAACCAACCCAGCCTGGGCTGGATCCCGGTGGAAATCGATCGCAATGTATACGGAAGCCAACGGGAAAGCTTCAGCGACCTCATCGACATTCCGGCCTGGAAACTCGCGAGGGTGCCCGTCATGTTCATTCGGGCGCCGCGATTCACGGATCCGCAAGAAGGCGTCAGGGTGATCTCGAAATGGGGCAACGACATCACCGGGGTATCCTATAAAAACTTTACCGCGGTAACCTACCACCCCGAACTGGGCGGCGAATCCCGGTTTCACCAGACCTGGCTCGACCGCGCCATGCTTTCCAAGGGCGCGCTTTCATGAATCCCTTTCCCTTCTCCGCTCGACAGCAAATTCAACTTGCCGGCGGAAGCTGGCCCGCCCATTACGGCGACCCGGAAGAGGAGTACCGGGCGGTGACCGCGGCCGCCGGGCTTCTCGATCTCTCGCCCTATGAATGGCTGCGGGCCACGGGCCCCGACACCGAGGGCTTCCTACAGGGCATGGTCACGCAAAACATCCACGCCATGAAGCCGCGAGAAGCCCTGCCCGCCTGGGTTTTGGAGTCAAGCGGTAAAATTGTGGCGCTGGTGCATATTTATCGCCTCGCGGCCCAGGATTTTCTCATCCAAACGCCGCCGGGCCAAGGCGATCAACTACTGCGAACCCTGGACCGTTACCTGATCATGGAGGAAGTAAACCTCCGCCCGGAGCCGGACCGCCATGCTTTTTCGCTGCAGGGGCCCATGGTCAAGGAGATGCGCACCGCATGGGACGCTCCCGAGGAGGCGTGCTCCTGGTTCGAGCATGACCGTTGTGGGCACGGCGGCCATGATCTTCTATTCCAGTCAGCCACGGCCGAAAAGATCGCCGAGGCCATCGCTGATCTCCCCCTCAACCCGGTCGGCGCAATCGCCTTAAACCGCGCCCGGGTCGAGGCATTCCTGCCCTGGTTCGGGGTCGACATGAAAGCGGGCGTCAATCCAATGGTCTACGGCGCGGCAAACCGCATTTCCGCCCGCAAGGGATGCTATATTGGCCAGGAAACCGTGGCCATGACGCGGGATCGCGGCCGGCCGCCGATGTTGTTGGTCTGGCTGTCCTGTCCGAATAGCCAAACGCCCGAACAGGACATGGCCCTGCTGGCCGACGGAAAACCAGTGGGAGAGTTGACATCCGCGATATTCAGCCCGGAGCGGGCATCTTGGTTAGGCATCGGCACGGTAAAATACGCGCGGGCGGAACCGGGCAGCGGGCTTAAAGACAAAACGGACCGAACGTGGACAGTATTAAAAAACGCCCAAACGGGTTGAGTAGACGCATGCGGATACACGGACAGGATTACGAAATTGAGGTAAGGGTGAGCCTTTCCTTCAAGGGGTACCACGCGCTGCCCATGCGGCCCGAGCTGCATGCGCATACCTGGGATGTGGAGTTCAGCGTGTCCGGACCGCTCGACCCCAAAACCGGCATGGTATGCGACATGTTGGAGTTGAGCGAGTTTTTCCGGCCATTTGTGAAGGCGTTGGACCAGCTCAATCTGCATGAGTTCGAGGGCTTCAGGGCCCACGACGGCCTGGTGGGCCTCGCCGCCAAATACCCCACCTGCGACACCTTGGCCCACTATTTCCTGTGGAAGATCGAACCGGAATTCCGGCAGCGGGAAGGCTTCCGCGATTTGCGCATATCACAGGTCAAGGTAGGCATCTCCGAACCGGACCAGCGCGAGCCCTGGGGGCATGCCATCATTCGGCCCAAGCCTCGCTGATCGTCAAAGCCCCCCACGCGCATGACCGCTCGATTTAATCTTTTGGCTTCGCCGCCGAGGGGAGGCCGGAGCCTCCGTTTTCAACCGCGATCAAAACACCACGTTGCCGTCCATCTGAATGCCTGAATCCACACCCAGGATCGAGAGAATCGACGGGCAGATATCGGCCATTTGCGGCTCGTTGCTCTTTAACGGAATCGAGCTGAAGAGGATGCCCTTTACATCGCGGGGATCCAGCGAGCAGTGATCGCCGGACCAGTTTCTGGGGTTGATTTCGGTAATCTTTTCCGGCATGCCGCCCAAGGTCGTATCCCAGGAGACGCGCCAGTTCAACGCGGTGGCCACACGCAGGTCCGGCGTGATGGCGGGATCGTAGTCACGGTAAATTTCATCGCGCAGGTACACTTTTCGCACCGGGTTGAGACCGGTCTCCTCATCCACGAATTGTTCCAGGTCATCGGCCAATTGACGGCAAAGCGCGTCATACTCCTCGGGTTGAACGCTGCCCTCGGGCTCACGGCCCGCCAGGTTGATGAAAATCATGCCCAGCCCCATGGCGTAGGCCTTGGTGTTTTCCCAATCCACAAAGTTGAAAGGCGTGGTGCCGGTTTGCAGATCTTCCAGCTTCATGGGTACGCCCAGGACGTTTTTCTTCAGCTTCAGATAGCCTCTGTCCACCAGCCAGGTATTGAAATTGAACTGATACCTCCAGGAGGAAAATCCGTGATCCGAACAGACCAAAAACACGGTCTCCTCCAAGTCCACCATATCCAACGCCCGGCCAACGATACGGTCCATGCGGCGGTAAGTCTCGCGCAGCGCCTCCTGGTATTTGGGCCCTTTTTCCGGATCGTAGATTGGGTGTTCCTCATCCCAATAGCGCCACAGCACATGGCCGACCCGATCGGTGAAGCTGAACACCTGTACGAATAGGTCGCGGTCATTGTCCTTGAGGAAGGATTCCATCATGGATTCGAAACGGGTTACGGTCAAGTCCACATCGGCCAGAAAATGCTCCTCATCCATCAAATCATTGCCGATACACCAGGTATCCAGAGCCCAGCCCATGGTTTTGTAAGGTTCCTCGCTCCAGATATTTTTGGCGAGGCCCTGGGGATAGGTCATGGGCAGCGGCATATCCGGATGCAAATGAACCGGAGTCAGATACAGCTTGAAGGTTTTCCCCTCCAGACGCTCCAGGTAAAAACGACCAGCGCCCTTGAGCTTGACCAGCGGGTTGACCTTGTATTGGAATTCGATCCAGGGCGACCATTCCTGAACCGCCAAGGGGTAGCGGACGCCTTCTACCTCCACGACCAGTCCTTGGCCCTCCACATCGATTTTCAGATCGTGGCTGAAGTCCTTGGGGATGGTGTAGGGCTTGCCCGCCAGCCGGGCCGCCTTTTTATCGGCTTCGCTGTAAAACAACTTATTGGGAGGCCCCAGAATGGTGGTTTCATAGGGAGGATCGCCGTCCAGGCGCTGGATCTCGATGGAAAACTGGTTATCCTCCGCCTGCCAAAGAGGATCGTTGGTGTAGATCGACGGCTTGCCGACCGTGCCGCGAATGTCCGGAACCGCGAGGCCCGAAACCATTTCGCCCTTCAGCGGTTCGGCGGGAAAGGTGACCGGCAGCCGAATGATGGTCGCGCTCTTACCTTTCTCCTCCAGGATTTTCCAGATGGGCTTGCCCTGGCGGACCGTAAAGGCCGCGGGAACCGCATGGGGAATCCAGTTGGAAAACACATAAAAAGCGCCCCAAAAAGCCAGACCGCCCAATAGAAGCGCCGTCGCCCAGCGGGCAATCTTGTGAATGCGGCGCAGGATCAGAAACAGGATGATAAAAACCAGTAAAAAGGCGGCAACCGGCAGGATGGCCTTGTTGCGCTCGCCGAAAAGCACCGTCTTTTTCGTTTCGCCCTGGAGCGCATAGGAGGGAATGTAGGAGCCTTCCTTGCGTTTGATGAAATCGAGAATCCCGGTGCGGCCCGGATTGATGCCGGTTGCAAAGGTGGACCAGGAAACCGGGGTTTGGGGCGGATTGGTCGGGGTCAGGGCCGCGAACCCTCCATTGCTCTTGAGCTTCTCTAAATTCGGCATTTCACCCGCGGCCATCATCTGCTCGACGATGTGGTAATCGGCGCCGTCAAAGCCAATGACCACGACCTTCTTGCCATCGGCGCCCCAGGCGGCCGAAAAGGCCAGAAAAAAGAGCGCCAGCACCCCAATGTGTTTCATGTCCATTCCCTCTCTTGTTCCGAACCGAGGTTGCGCCGGTCGGAAATCTTTGTAAGGAAAGCCGCCCTCGGGCGGCAAACCAAAACCGCTATTAGCATACAGAAAAGCGCGCCCCAAAAACAGCCCTTCTTCTCATGGAGGCTGGCCAGGTAAAACGGATTGGAGCCGAAACCACCTCAGTCAGCGCCCGCTTCGGAGGCCGCGGGAACCATGCTATCGGGCGGATGGGGCAAAAATCGCAACTCGCTCTCCCCCGCCATGACCTGCTCCATATGCCACTGGTTGCGGAAAAGGGCAACGGGAAATTCGAGTTCGTCGTACATCAGCGCGAAGGCGTGGCGGTCCGGAGAACCCGGATCGCCGTCGATCCAGCGGGAAGCGCTGTACTCCAGTCTGTCGAGGCGGCACTCGCAGCGGTATTCGGTCTTCATGCGCTCCATGAAAACCTCCAGTTGCAATTCGCCCACCGCGGCCAGCACAAATCCGCTGCCGCCGAGTTTGGGATCGGTAAACAACTGAACCACGCCCTCCTCGCCCAACTGCACCAGCCCCTTGCGGAAGGATTTGTTTTGAGACTGGTCCAGCAGATAAACCCGGGCAAAAATCTCAGGAGCGAAACGCGGGAAGGCGCGCATGCGGATATTTTTGCCCGTGGTGAGCACATCGCCCACCTTGAATATTCCAGGGTTGACCAGGCCGACGATATCGCCGGGATAGGCTTCCTCGATAATTTCGCGCTTCTGACCGAACAGCCGATAGGGAAAGCTGAGCTTTACCTTTTTCCCGGTGCGCGGATGCTTGGCGCTCATGTTCTTCTCGAATTTGCCGGTGGCCACCCGCATGAAGGCAAGGCGGTCGCGGTGGGCAGGGTTCATATTGGCCTGCACCTTGTAGATAAAACCGCTGAAGGTTTCCGCCTCCGCGGGCAACTCGCCGTCCACGGTCTGAAGCGGCCCCGGGGGCGGGGCCAGGTCGATAAAGTGGCGCAGAAAGTTTTCCACGCCGAAGTTGTTGATGGCGCAGCCGAAAAAGACCGGGGTCATTTCGCCTTCCAGGAACAGGTCCTTTTCGAAGGGATGGATCAGACCCTCGACCAACTCCATTTCCTCCTTGAGCAGGCTGAAATCCTTGTCGCCGACCCCTTCCCGCAAATGCGGATCGTCGATGCTCGCGGTGGAAACGGGCGCGCGCCACTGGCCGCCCGCGGTGCGTTCGAACAGGTGCATGCTGCCGGTTTCGCGCTCGTAGACGCCCTTGAAGTCGCCGGGCCCGCCAATGGGCCAGGTGATGGGCACGGCCATGATGCCGAGCACGTTTTCCACCTCGTCCAGAAGCTCGATCGCGTTCTTGCCGGGTCGATCCATTTTGTTGATGAAGGTGAAGATCGGGATGCCGCGTTCCCGGCATACCTTGAAGAGTTTGATGGTCTGAGGCTCCACGCCCTTGACCGCGTCCAGCAGCATGATGGCGCAATCCACCGCCATCAGCGTTCGGTAGGTATCCTCGGAGAAATCTTCGTGACCGGGCGTGTCCAACAGGTTGAAACAGATGCCGTTCCATTCGAATTTCAAGGCGCTGGAGGTAATGGAGATGCCGCGGGTCCGCTCGATATCCATCCAATCGGAAACGGTCTGACTGCGATTGGCCTTTTTGGTAATCATTCCCGCTTTTTGAATCGCGCCGCCGTAGAGCAATAATTTTTCGCTCAGGGTGGTTTTACCGGCATCCGGATGGGAGATGATGGCAAAGGTGCGCCGCCGCGCGACTTCATTTACGAAAGATGGGTCCAAGGAACGCCCCCCGGTTTCGATTGCGGAGCCCCAACCACGAGAATCGCCCGTCCGGCCTCCAAAAGCCGCCCATTGTAACACGGGTTCGCCAAGGGCTCGGCGCGGGAAGAAAAAACGGGCCCCGGCTCGCGAAAAGGCGGCGCCCCTGAACGCATCAGGTGAGGTAGCTGCGCAGGTCCTGAATGGCGTGATGCCGCCGCAATTTACGCAGGGCCACATTTTCAATCTGGCGGATGCGCTCGCGGGAAAGGCTGAGCAACTCGCCAATTTCCTTGAGCGTCTTGGGCTCCTGGCCCTGGAGGCCAAAGCGCAGCTTGATGATGGTGGCCTCCTTATCATCGAGCTGTTTGAGCAGTTCTTGAATCTGTTTTTCAAATGCTTCCTTGAGAAGCTGCTCGTCGGCGCCCAATTCGGTGTCTTGCCCGAGTTTGTCCAGCAAACGGAAATCACTGTCGTCATCCAGGGTTTCGGAAAGGGAAATATTGTCTCCGGAGACCTGGATCAGTTGGGCGACCTCCTCGACCGTGATGCTGAGCTCCTTGGCGATTTCATGAACCGTGGGCTCCCGCTCGAGCTTTTGGGTCAGGAGGTTGAACTTCTTGCCCATCTGGTACATGAGATTCGCCTGTTTCTGGGGCAGGCGGAAGGCGCCGCTATGTTTGGCGAGCGCGTGAATGATGGCCTGCCGAATCCACCAAACAGCATAGGAAATAAATTTGAATCCACGGGTGTGGTCAAATCGTTTGGCTGCTTTTATGAGCCCCATGTTACCCTCATTGATAATGT
>JBGTRP010000097.1:0-13408 GCA_041940685.1 Acanthopleuribacteraceae bacterium | reverse complement strand
TTTTTTGTCGTATACCGGGGGCTTGTGCTCGGCCAGCACGATGAGGGTCGGCCCGGCCTGGTTGAGGCGCGGGTCCATGCCGGAAGTGATCTTCACGCCCCGCGTCAGGGTGAGGCGGATATGAACGCCATCGGTCATGCGATTGGCCTGCAGGGTGCGCCGGATCTCCTCGATAATCCGATCGTTATCGGGGATTTGCGCAAAGGCCAAGGCCTTGGCGGAACCGCGCAAGCGGCGGAGATGCTGTTCCAAACGGAAAATGCGGCCGTTGTAAAGCCGCAACCCCTCCCAAACCGCGTCCCCGCCCTGCACCGCGGAGTCGAAAGGACTCACTCCCGCCTGATCGCGGTGGATTAATTTGCCGTTGATGTTGACCATCAAATCGCGATTCTTTTCTAAAAAGGTTTGCAGCATGAATCAGGCTCGCCTCAAATTTCAGGTTGCGCCGCGCTGGGGCGTGGCGGCCGGCGCTTCCACGCGCAACCGCCGCTGGTAAAGTTTTTCATAATACACCATGCAGGACTGGTAAACGCTTTCCAGGCGTTGGGGCAGGGCCTCGTCCTTTGCCCTGTAAGCTTGGAACCCGGTGGTGCGTTCAACCGATTCGTACCAGTGCTTTGACCAGATTCCATCCGTGGGCCGACTTGCCTCGGGCCAGGAAAGCATCTCCTCGCGGAAGGCCACGCCCAACTCGCGGCACAGGAGGGTGAGCATTTCGCGGGGCGTGTCCAGCACATCACGGGAATCGATGACCGGCGGGATGCGCCCCTGCTTTTCCACCACGAATTGGAAGATTTCCCACTGCTGAGGGAGGCCGGTATCCGCGACATCGATGGAAGCCAATTTTTTATCGAGCGAAAGCAGCATTTCCTTGGGATTGCGGATCAGAAAACCATGCACGAACAAGGGAAACCACTCCCGGCCCATATTCGGCAAAAGATGATGCGCCATGTGCTTCTGGTAATAGATGGACTTATCCCCGGGGACGGGGCCGGTCAATTGGGCGACCACCTTGCGCCAATCCCGCTCGTGATGGGTCAGAATTTCTTCGCTTCCCGGATGGTCGATGCCGGTTTGATCCAAATAATGGGCGTAAAAGGGTTCGTCGTGGACAAAGGTGTCGGGACGATTGCCCCAAGAGCGCATCAGCGCGGTGGAAATATTGCGGGGCCCCGACCAAAAGGCAAGGCGAAGAACCTGATTGGAATCGGTTTTTTTTGCCATATTGGATTCCTTTTCCTGGGTTTTGGGCAGAAGGAAGTGAAGACTCGGTTGCGCCGAGGAGACCCGGCCCGCGGAGGCTGAGGTCAAGCCGGTTTTTACCACAAATCCTCGCGGGCGTCACGAGACGATCCGGGCCTTAGGCGCAAGCGCTAAGGGAAAAAGCCTTCCCGTTGCAGATCGTAGATAACCACCGCCTCCGCGGCATGGTCCGCGGCCGGGTTTTTGGCGCGGTGCGCGGAGATGGCATAGTCCCGGACATTGTCGTCGGGTTTGTACTTTGCATGCAGGATTTGGTGGGCTTCAGCCTTGTCTTCCTGGCCCAATTGCTGGTAGAGCAAAAACAGGTTGTAGTGGGCGGTGACGTTCTCGGAATCCACGGCCAGGGCTTTCTCAAACCAGCGCACCGCCTCTTCCAGGAAGAGCCGGCGTTCGGATGCGCGCGCCTCTCCCCTCTCCTGCTTGGCCCGTTCGAACAGGGTCTGGCCGTATTCGTTCAGGAGACGGTAATCCAGGCTAAAATCAAAACCCCGCTCACGAGGACCGTTGTCGATGATGTTTTTGAAATTCTTGAGCGCCTGGTCGAGGTTGCCGTTCTGTTTATCCACCAGCCCGGAGAACCAGGCCACCGACCACCAGCGGGCGGGCGGGTCGAATTGCGCGGCCTGGCGCAGGGCCAGGGCCGCCTCTTCCAGCCGGCCCTCCTTCAGGTAGACGCGCGCCTGGTTGAGGGGGCCGTCCGCTTGGCCCAATTCCCCTACCTGGCCAAAGGCATACTCGGCCTGGCGAAGCTCGCCCTTGGAGGAACCCGCGTTGCCCTTGCGGAACAGGCCGATGCCGTAATCGTTCCAACGTTGCCATTCGGGAATGGAGGAGGGTTCCGCCGCCAGGCTTTCGCCCCCTATCGGAAAGCTGACCTCATCCTCGGCAATGGTGACGATGGGCAGGTCATTGACGTAGTCCTCGCCAAAAACGTACTTCATGTAGGTGGTGTCGAACTTGCGGTAGTGAAGGGCGACCTTGACGTTGACCGGCTCGGTGATATCAGGCGGGAGCCGCAGGGAGTAATGCACCGCGTCCGCGGCTCCGGGCGGGATCTGATGATTGTAGAGCGGAACAAAAATATCCTGAGCATTGCGGCGGTCGATGCGGTTACCCTCGCGGTCCAGCACGTAGGCGTTCACGAAGTGGGACCAGGGATCCACCTGGCCCGAGGGGTCCATCCCGCCGCTTTTACCCAATAGCCGGTCGCCGCTCTTGACGGTGACCTCCAGCCAGATCTCGTTGGAATCCGCGGTTCCCTGGGTGAAGTGATGACCCAGGGTCAGCGTCCGCACCACGGTTTCCAACAGATAGGTCTTACCCGGAGTCAATGCCGGGATTTCGGGGCGGATGGGCCCAATCACGGGCGCCTCGATAGATCCGCCCTCCTTGATTCCAAAAATATCCACCCGCAGGCTGTCCACCAACATTTCGCGATGCGCATCATTCACCGAATCGGGCAGGCCCATGAGGTGGACGATGCCGGTATTGGCGGAGGGGAATTGGTGATCGTGTACCTTTAACGACCCGCTCTCATCCAGGTAGCGGGCGCCGAAGTCATTGGAAGCCAATGGCTTCATATGGCAGCCATTGCAGTTCGCCTGCGCCTTGGGCGGGTAGTAGAAGCTTTGCACGCCATGCCCGGAAACGCCGCTTAACAAAAAGGAGTCGTAATGGTTCTGACCGCGAATCCACTTGTAGGCGTTGAGCTCCTTGTCCAAATGCACCTTGTGACAGGTTCCGCAGAATTCCGTGGTTCGGTGCAGGGGTTTGAGGAAGGTCTTTTTGTGGAAGTCCGGTTTCCCCTTCACCAGTTGGTGATTGATCCATTTCAGCATGCGGTTGTCGGAGAAGGCAAAGGGGTAATGGATGGGTTCCTCGATGGTGTAATCCGCGTTGCCGCGATTGGAGTTGATATGGGTAATCGCGTGACAGGAGGTGCAGGTAATGCCCGCGTCCGCGGTGGGATGGTTTTCATCGTCGAAATTGGGATCGTCAAAGACCCCGCTGAAAAACGGCACCAGATCATGGCAACCCGCGCAAAAGCGCGAACCCGCCACATTGCCGTCCCGCTCCAGCATGGCCGCCCGCGTCTCCCGCACGCTGAACAAATAGGCGGGATTGCTGAAAGAGCTGAAGCGATGAGCGCTGTTGGACCAACTCGCATGAATGTCGGGATGGCAGTCGAGACAGTATTGATCCATCATCAGGGTTTTCGCGGGGATGAAGTTTCCGGTGGCGGTCCGCGCCAGGGAGGGGAAAAAATATTTTTCACCGGAAGCGGGACCCTTGACGTTCCAGTCGCGGGGATCCTGCGTCTGGAAAACGAGCAACACGGCCGCAAAGGCCACGGCCACGGTTGCCCAAATGCCGCCCACCCGCCAGCGGATCCGCTTGCCGGCCAAGCGGTGCAGAACGAAGAGCCAGGCCACCAGGAGGGGCGAAATCACATGCGCGTAGTAGGCGACCGACCTCGCTCGCGGGTCCTTGACCTCGAAAAAATCGAGCCGGGTGAGCACAATCCCGCTCACCAGCAGGATGATGGCCATAAAGAACAGGGCGTAACCCACCCTGACCGCGCGGCGATTGCGATGATCATGGGCCTTGCGAATATGCAGAAAGCCGAAAACCACGACCGGTAAAATAATGGCCACGCCCATGACCAGATGGATCAGGAACATGTATTGGTAGAAGTAACCTTGGAACGTTTTCTTGGTGTACCATTCCAAAAAAGTCACCGACGCCAAATACAGAGAATTCACGCCGAGCAGGGCAAAAAGGCCGAAAACGACCGCCAATAACTTTTTCAGGCGCGGGCCGACCACCGGCCCCATGCCTTTGCGTTTTTTTACCGTGCGTGTCACATCACCGCGTACCTTGGCCAATGCAAAACTCCTCCCACATCATTGATTTTCAAGCTGGGCCAGGCCGCCGAAAAACAAAGCGCATCGATGCATGAAGTCATGGACAACCGGCGGCGCTAAACCATTATGACAAATTCGGTTTCGAGCCACAATGGGGCCGTCAGGCGAATCTATCGAATTGCGGCGAACGCTCCAGTTCTTAGATTTCAAGCGTCCGGAGAGTTTCGAATGGCAAAAGGGCCCTTGCCCGCATTATGAGGAAGGCAGGATGTCTCCATTCAAGTCGTTCCGGCTAGGCTTGTACGGTGAGGAGGCGGCCCGCTAGAATGAGAATGGGTTCAGCGGTTGCGTTAGCCTGGAACCAAGAAGGAAGCGAACAACATGAGAAAAATCGCCGGAGTCCTGGCCGTACTTGGGGCCGTGGCCTTTGCCTTTTATTATTCCCGGTACTCCGAAGGGAAACAGGCCGCTGGAAACCTTGCCCCCGAGGGAAGTCTCGACGCATCCGAGTTGCCCTCTCCCCTCATCCCCAATGATGTCGAGGCCCTGACCGCCGGGGTTCCCAAAAATGCGAGAGCCTTGGCGCTGGTCGGCGCCCGCATGCAAAGAGAGTCGCGCCTGGAAGAGGCGCTCGCGGTCTATATCCAGGCGCTCTCCCTCACTCAGAACACCGAAGAACGGGCACTGATCCAATTGCAACTGGGCGAGATTTACGATTTTTTGGATGAACCGGAAGAGGCCATGACGCGCTGGGAGTCGGTGTCGGGTTCCGCAGCATTGGCCACGGCCGCGGTCTGGCGCCGGGCCGACCTCTACCGCCGCGGAGATCGGGCCAAATGGGCCCTGCCGCTTTACCAACGCACGGTAGAGCAAATTCCAAAAAACCCGAATCCGCGTTTGGGCCGCGTCTACAACTTGATTCTGCTGGGCCAATACAGTCAGGCGCGGCGCGCGCTGGAACAAGACCTCGCCCAATTCCCCGACCATGGCGAGTTGCGCCAAATTCTGGCCCGAATCCTGGCCGCCTCGGCCGAGGACGAGGTCCGCGACGGCGCCATGGCCCTTCGGCTTTTGGCGCCCATGATGAGCGAAGACGCGCCGCCGAATCTGAAAGCGAGCTATGCCATGGCCTTGGCAGAAGCGGGACAGTTCGAGCAGGCCGTGGCCTGGCAACAAAGCGCGGTCAATGCTTCCAAACATTCTGCGTACGATCCCGACCTGCCCTTTCTTCTCAAGCATATGCAGGGTTATGTGGAGGGCCGGCCATGCCGTGAGCCCTGGCCGGATTTCGATCACTTTCGCGAAACCAGAACCTACCAGCCGGTCGAGGCGCTGCCCACCTTCACGCGGCGGCTCGCGCACCTGGCCGCTTCCTCCGACCCCGGCCGCAATAAGTACCTCAACCAGGCACGGGCCGAGGCCCTGAGCCAGGAATTGACGCGCACGCGCGATCCCAACCGCTTTCTGGCGCTACAACCCGATTACGGGCGCGAGCTTTTAAATGCCGGCAAAAGCCTGGAGGCTATCGAGGCTTTCCAGCGTTTGCGGCAGTTTATCGAAAACAACCGCGTACCCTTCGAGGGCGAGGGCAAAACCTGGCTGTTGCACAGGCTGGCGCTCTCCCATCTGCGCCTGGGCGAACAGGAGAATTGCCAACTCAATCACGGTTCGGATTCCTGTCTCCTTCCCATTCGCGATAGCGGGGTGCATCAATTGAAGCGCGGCTCGCGCGGTGCAATCAGAGTCTTGCGAGAAATTCTCGCTGAATTTCCCGAGGACATGGAGGCCCGCTGGCTGCTGAACCTCGCCTATATGACATTAGGTGAATATCCGGAGGGGGTTCCCGAGCCCTGGCGCATTCCGCCGGAACGCTTTGAACCCGAGGAGTCCTTCCCCCGCTTTGCCGATATCGCGGGCAAGGTCGGCCTCGATGTGGATGCGCTCTCCGGTGGCGGCATCATGGAGGACTTCAACAATGACGGCCTGCTCGACATCATGGTTTCCTCCTGGGGCCTGACCGACCAGTTGCGGCTTTTCTTGAACTTGGGCGAGGAGGGTTTCGAGGATGTCACCGAGGACGCGGGTTTGATGGGCGAGATCGGCGGCTTGAACCTCAAGCAGGCCGATTACAACAACGACGGTTTCGCGGATGTGTTGGTGCTGCGCGGGGCTTGGCTGGACAGCGAGGGCAATTTTCCCAATTCCCTGCTGCGCAACAATGGCGACGGCAGCTTTACCAATGTGACCGAGGAGGCGGGCCTGCTCAGCTTCCATCCCACGCAAACCGCGGCCTGGTTCGATTACAACAACGATGGCTGGCTGGACCTTTTCATCGGCAATGAGACCACGGAGAACGCCAGCCACCCCTGTGAGCTGTACCGCAACAATGGCGATGGCGGTTTCAGCGAGGTAGCCGCCGAAGCGGGAGTGGCGGTTTTGGGCTTCGTCAAGGGCGTAACCAGCGGCGATTACGATAACGACGGCCGAACGGATCTCTATATTTCCTGTTACACATCCGAGAACCTGCTCTTCCGCAACATGGGGCCCCGCCCGGGTGCGGGCCCACAATCCTGGTATTTCGAGGATGTTACCGCGCGGGCCGGAGTGGCCGAACCCCTGTTGAGCTTTCCCACCTGGTTTTGGGATTATGACAACGACGGCTGGCTGGACCTGTTCGTCGCCGACTATGAAAACCGCGGTTTGGCCTTCGTGGCCCAGGATTACCTGGGTCAGGAGCACGAGGGCGCCCGCTCGCGACTCTACCGCAACAACCGTGACGGAAGCTTCAGCGACGTAACCCGAGCGGCGGGACTCTACCGCGTATTGATCGCCATGGGTTCCAATTACGGCGACATTGACAACGACGGACGGTTGGATTTTTACGTGGGAACGGGTACGCCCAGCCTCAATATGCTCATTCCCAACCGCATGTTCCGCAACCATCCTGACGGCCGTTTCCGCGACATCACCACGGCCGGCGGGTTCGGACATCTGCAGAAAGGCCATGGCGTCTCGATCGGCGACCTGGACAACGACGGCGATCAGGATGTCCATATCGTGATGGGCGGCGCCTACGAGGGCGACAATTACCGCAATGCGCTGTTTGAAAATCCCGGTAATGATCATTCCTGGCTGAAGTTGCAACTGGTTGGCGTGGCAACCAACCGAGGCGCGGTGGGGGCCAGAATCAAGCTTACCTTCAAGGAAGGCGAAGGTTTTCGTTTCGTGCATCGCACGATCGGCAGCGGTGGAAGCTTCGGCGCCTCGCCCTCGCGACTCGAGATCGGTTTGGGCCGCGCCACGGATATCCGTTCGGTGGAAGTCCTGTGGCCCGTAACGGGTAAAAGCCAGATCTTTTCCGGCCTGGCGCCCAATCACGCCTACCGCATCACGGAAGGTCAGGCCCTGGCCGAGGAGATCGCCTTGCACGCCTTCGCTTTTTCCGGACTTGCTGGCGAGGGTCACGAGGGTCATTGACGCCACTCGATAAAACGGGCCGTTTTTCCCATTTGGCAAAGTCTTCCGCTATATTGTTACCCGCGAAAACCGATACGGATTGCGATCGTAAATTCCCTATCATCACATCGAGAGGACATCATGAAAATTCTGATCTTCATCTGTATGCTGGGCTTGTTTTCCGGAACGCTTTGGAGCCAAACCGAATCTTCCAAACAGCAACGGCATCCGGATGCGCCGCCGGAAGCCGAGCAATTGGAGTTTTTTCTCGGGAAATGGGAGGTGCGCGGCCAGGACCAGAGCCCCGACACCCCGCCGGGCGCGCGCACCCATGCTTACTACATCCTTGATGGCACCATGATCCAGGACGATTTTCGCGCGCTGGACTCCAGCGGCAAGGTGGTCTGGCGCGGCACCAGCCTGCGCACCTACGATTCCCAAAAAGGCAAATTCTCCATCAAATGGTTGATGGCCTATTCCAGTGGGTATACCGATATCACGGCCGAAATGAAGGACGGCGAATTGGTTTCCACGGGCAAGGGCGTGGACAGCGGCGGGCGCGCCTTTCGCGAGCGTTTCCGCTACTACGAAATTCAAAAGGACAGCTTTAAATTCCAAATGGAGCGGTCCTATGACGAGGGAAAGACCTGGCGCCGCTTCGCGAACTCCATTTTTACGCGAATTGAGTAACCCCCCCACCCTGAGGGTTCTTTTCATGGTACAGACAAGGGCTATGCCCGCCGGGAAACCGATTCCCCGCGGGCAAGGAGAACGAAAATGACACCGAGTTTCTTGAGGAATTCTCTTTGGCAGGGTTTCGGAGCCTTTCTGTTCGTCCTTGGGGCCCATGGCTTTTGTGACTCACCGCTGACCTCCACCCCATTTCACCAGGCCTATCTGGATGTGGAGGAGGTGGCGCGAGCCGCCAAGCAACGCCGATTGGATGAGAGCTTGGCCCAATTTTTACTGGATGGGAGCACGCCCCTGGATGTATGCGCGGCCGTGATCAACGCGCTGTCCTGGGATATTGAAGGCAAAAGTGACGCGGAATTTCTCAAAAACTACCGCACCCGGCAAGATCCCGACTTTCCCAACAGGTTCGAGGCGGGCGCCTGCACCAGCCGCGAGTACTTCCTCATCGGCTATCTTCAGGCGATGGATCACTATCACGATGTAACCAAGGCCATGGAGATCCTCGATCTGGCGCTAGAAAAAAATTCCGCCAGCTTCACCGTGGCGCTGTGTCATGCCCTTGTACGCGCGCAACTCCACCTCGACTCGCTTGAGGAGTGGTGCGAGGTGTGGCGGGTCGTGGACAATTGTCTGCAACGCTTTCCCGTTCGCTATGTTTTTCGGAAATCCGCCGTCGAGGAGATCATGTCCTATATCGAAATCTACAAACCCTACTGCAAGGGAGAGCCTCGATAGGCGGGATTCCCGTTGGCGGGATTTGGTGAAAAGGTAGAAAAGGGCGGCGCGAGCCGCCCCACTGATTGAGGTTTAGGGCAGCTTGGGGATGTCGCGGCCCGGCGTCCAAAGCACCTTGGCGGCATCCAGCTTTTGTTCCAGGGCGGGCAGATCCTGGTCTCGCATCTGGTGAAGAGCGGCGCGCAGGGTCGCCATGTCGGCGGCCGCGGTTTGGTAATTGGCCAGATGCGTGGCCGTGGGCCCGAAGGTCGAGAATATATTGCCGATGGAGACCACTTGATAGCGGCCCATGATGCCCGGCGCGCTGGGCTCGCCCATGCGGTTCCTGGGCCGGTCGCCCATCAGCATTTCGCGCAACTCGTAGAGCCGTTTCTCCAGACCAACGGCGGTCTGGTAGAGATTCGGTTCCGTGGCGGAGGCGTTGCCGAGCGCTTCCTTGATGGCGCGGATCCGTTCTCCCAAAGCAGCCATCACCTCGTTGGAGGCCGTGATCGCCCGTTGCAGCTCTCCCAATTTTTTCAGGAAGCCCGCTACCTCACTCGGTTTCATTGCGGGCAGGGCATGCTCGTTGCCGGGCAATGGTCTGACCTCGAAACTTTGGGGTTGGCCCAGGTCGGTCAATACGCCATCGATCCGTTTGGCGAGTTGAACGCTGTAGGCTCCGGGTCCGGCCAGCCAGCCGTCGGTACCGAGGAAATTATCCCGCGGACCCCCGGCCCGCCAGGCGGCCAGATAGGGGTAGCGCAAATCCCAAGCCACCCGGTGGAAGCCGGACTTGGCGGGCCCGGTAAGGCGGCGCACCACGCCGCCGTCACTGTCCCGCACGGTCAGCACGATGGCGGGTTCATCCTCGCGGTCTTCCTCGCGCAGCGCGTCCCAGCCCGGGAAGGCCGCGCCCTTGCCTTCCTTGGCCAGTTCCTTTTCCTTTTTGCGCCGCAAGTCACCCGCGGGCTCAAAGCCTTCGGCAAGGTAGTAGGTGAACACCGCGCCGAAGGGCGGGTTGGGAGCGGTGTAGAAGGCGTCGCCCTGAGATGCCTTGGCGCCGCGGCCCAAGGTTCGTTTCTCCACGTACCACCAGGCGTCTTTGACTGGAAAAAGCAAGGCCTCGGACTTCAGCTTTTCCTCGTTGAGCCCGCGCAAGGGAGAATAATCGTCGAGAATATAGAAACCCCGGCCGAAGGTCGCGCCCACCAAATCATTCTCCCGTTTCTGTATGGCGAGATCGCGGAAGGGAATGTTGGGTACGCCGCCGCTCAGTTTCACCCACTTGTTACCGCCATCCACGGTAAAGAAGATGCCGAATTCGGTGCCCGTGAACAGCAGGTTCGCATCCACATGATCTTGGACCATTCGCCAAATCAGATGGCGTTCGGGCAGGTCGCCGGTGATGGAAGTCCAGGTGGCGCCGCGGTCGGCGGACTTCATGAGGAATGGCCTAAAGTCGCCGGCCTTGTGGTTGTCCAGCGCCACGTATAGCGTATCCGCGTTGTGGAGATCCGCCTTGATGTCGTTGACGAAGCTCATCTCGGGCACGCCCGGCATGGCGCTCACGTCGATACGCCGCCAGTTCTGCCCCCCATCCTCGGATACCTGGACGAGGCCGTCATCCGTGCCCGCGTAGAGCAATCCCTCCACCAGGGGCGATTCGGCGAGCGAGGTCACGTTGCCGAAATTGGACATGGCAAAGAGATCCCAGTTGGCGTCCACGCTCCAGGTGCGGCCCATCATGGGCAAGGTCAGGCGCTCAAGACCGCGCGAAAGGTCGCCGGAAACCGGCCGCCAACTGTCGCCGCGATCATCGCTGCGCCACACCCTCTGGCTGGCGAAATAGAGCCGCGCCGGATCGTGGGGGCTGATGAGGATGGGGGAATCCCAGTTCCAGCGTTCCGGGGGGTCGCCCTTCTCCGGCTGAGGCTGGATGTAGACAATTTCAGCGGTCTTGCGGTCGTAGCGAACCAGGTTCCCCTGCTGCCATTCGGAATAGACGATATCGGGGTTGGTGGGATCGACCGCGGGTTGGTGCCCATCGCCGAACAGGGTGATGAACCAATCGCTGTTGCGAATGCCGGAAACATTATCCGTGCGCGAGGGTCCGCCCTGGGTGTTGTTGTCTTGAGTGCCGCCGTAAAGATTGTAGAAAGGCTCATCGTAATCCACGGCCACCTTGTAAAATTGGGTCACGGGCAGGTTGGCGACGAATTTCCAACTCTTGCCGAGGTCCCAACTCTCATAGAGTCCTCCGTCCGTTCCCAGCAGCAGGTACTCAGGATCGCCGGGGTCGAAGGCCATGGCGTGATTGTCGCCGTGTTTGTTTTCCTCATTCATGGGCGTGAAGGTCTTGCCGCCATCCTCGGTAATGCGCATGCGCGCGTCCATTTGGTAGACCCGATCGAACTGATGGGGGCTGGCGAAAATTTCCTGATAGTAATGAGGGCCGGTGCCGCCGGAATGGTAATCGTTGCGTTTCTCCCAACTGCCGCCGGCATTGGAGGAGCGGAAGAAGCCGCCCTTTTCATTGGCGGCCTCGATGGTGGCGTAGATGACATCGGGGTTTTGCGGGGAAATGGCCAAACCGATCTTGCCCATGTCCTCCTTGGGCAGGCCCGCCTTCAATTGGCGCCAGGTCTGGCCGCCGTCGGTGGACTTGTGAATCCCGGAGCCGGGACCGCCATTGATGAGCGCGGCCACATTGCGGAACCGTTGATGAGTAGCCGCGTAGAGCACGTCCGGGTCGCGCGGGTCCATGCGCACCTCGTTTACGCCCACGTATTCGCCCTCACCCAAGATCTTCTTCCATTCCTTGCCGCCGTCGGTGGTTTTGTAGAGGCCTCGTTCGCCACCCGGCGACCAGAGCGGACCCTGTACCGCGACATAGAGCGTGTTGGAATCCTCCGGATGCACGATGATGTTGCCGATATGCTCGGACTTCTTCAAACCCAAATTCTCCCAACTCGAACCTCCATCCAGGCTTCGGTAAATGCCGTCGCCGTAGCCCACATGCCGGCCGCCCACGTTTTCGCCGGTGCCGACCCAAATAATTTCAGGCCGGTTGGGGTCGATGGTCACACAGCCGATGGAATAGGAGCCCTGATCATCGAAGATGGGAGTCCAGGTTGTGGCGGCATTTGTGGTTTTCCAAACACCGCCTGACCCCACGGCCACGTACCAGGTGCTCTGGTCCTTGGGGTGAATGGCGATATCGGCAATTCTTCCCGACATCAATGCCGGACCGATGCCGCGAGGACTCAGTCCTTTAAAAGTTTTTTCGCTGAGTTTGGCGTCTTCTTTCTTGGCATCCGTTTTCTTTTTATCCTTGGCCGCTAGCGGCGCGAGACTCAGCCACAGGCAGAGTATCGCCAGGGAGGGTATCCGCAACATTCGCTTCATGAGCTTTCTCCTTTTGGTCGGGGATTGAAGGATTTCTCGGTGTATGCAAAAGTCTACCTTTTTTTGCAGGGCTCGCGTGATCAAAAACGGGTTTCAACGGCGTAGCCGGCAACCGAAACAACTTCTTTGAGGAAAACTCGCTTGGGATTTCGTAAGATGGAGTATCCTCATTAGCCAAGTCCTCATCTAGCCCCTCTGAACGGGCGGGAAGAGGCATTTGCCGCGATGAGACGATGAAGAAAATTTAGCCGGCCCTGACCGCGATTCGGGCCGGCGCACGGGATGCGCCATGAAACTGATGTCCACTTTCCTTTTGTTAAGCATGATTTCCGCGAGCCTGCTCGCCAACGACGACTGGCCCTACTATCGAGGGCCCGAACGCAACGGGGCTCAAGCCTCCGAACGGCTCGCCAAGGGCGCACAATTCGGTTTCGAAATCGATTGGAAACGCGATCTGGGCTCCGGCTACGCGGCCATCTCCGTGGTCGGCAAAACCGGCGTTACCATGTATACCGACGGAACTTCCGATATTTTGATCGCTTTTGACACGGAAACCGGCGAGGAAAAATGGCATGTCGATATCGGACCGATTTACAAAGGTCACAGCGGCTCTCATGACGGGCCCACGGGCACGCCGACCATCGACGGCAACAGCGTGTACGCGCTCGACCCCCACGGACGCTTGGTGGCGGTCACCTTGGATGGCGGCCAAAAGATTTGGGAACGCCACTTGGGTCAGGACCTCCCCGCGCGAGTCCCCCACTACGGCTTCAGCACGGTGCCCACGGTGGTGGGCGACGCCCTGATCGTGATGACCGGAACGGCCGAGGGCGGCGCGTTCACGGCGCTGGACAAAAAGACAGGGGAGCCGCTCTGGCGCTCCGGCGACGACACATCTACCTACCAGTCCCCCCTCATTTGGGAACGGGACGGCAAGAAAACCATTCTTGGGGTTACCGACAACCACCTCATGGAAATCGATCCGGCCGATGGACGGGTGCTCTGGCAGG
>JBGTRP010000096.1:0-13459 GCA_041940685.1 Acanthopleuribacteraceae bacterium | reverse complement strand
GGTTGCGCGGCCCCACGCAACAAGCTCCAGGCTCCAAGCCACAAGTTGGATTTACTTTGCCCCCCGCTTGCGGCTTTTGTCTTGATACTTGCAACTGTAGCCTTGGCGTTTGAAAAACTCGACACAAAATTAGAAATTCTGACCGCCAAGGCGACTAGCCGCGTCCCTTTTGTTGTTGGGTTTGAGCCTGTGGTTGCTGATCGCGCCGCCCATCCTCATGTTCGGCCTAACCTCGCTGTGCTTCGGTTTGGGGTGTTGGTCCCTTTGGAGAGGAGAAATGAACCCCGATTATGAAACGCCAACACCACATGCCTGAACCCGCGATCCGGTCCAACGCCGACCGTCGCCAGGCCTGGTTCGAACGACGCCTGGCCATGGAAGAGCGCCATCGGCAAACCAAGCGCTACGGCGGTATGCGCCCCCTTGAGTGGTACGCCACCAACCTTGCGGTAAAACTTTTGAAATGGGGCCTGCTGACCTTGGGCCTTTACGGGCGTGGGCGCCGCAACGCGGAACGACTGGTTCTTCGTGAAATCGACCTCCATTTCACGAGACTGCCGGAGGCCTTTCATGGGTTTACCATTCTGCATCTCTCCGACCCTCACCTGGACGGCATGCCGGGCTTGGAGCATCGCGTTTTGGAGGTTCTCAATGGACGTGAAGTGGACCTGTGCGTTCTAACCGGAGATTACCGCGAACGCTTTCACGGTCCCGCGGACAGCGCCATCGCGGCCATGAGCACCCTGGTCGGAGGCATTCGCGCAAGACAGGGTTTCGCCGGTGTATTGGGCAACCACGATGGTTGTCGCATGCTGGAGCCTCTGGAAGCGCTGGGAATCCGCATGCTGGTAAACGAATCCATCCTGCTGGAAAAAGGGGGAGAGACTTTACAGTTCCTGGGCACCGACGATGTCCACTATTACTTTACGGAGGCCGCGCTCGATGCGCTCCAGGATGCCGGAAACCACTTCACCATCGGGCTAATTCACTCGCCGGAGTTGTTCGAGGAGGCCTCCCGCGCCGGCGTGGATCTCTACCTTTGCGGCCACAGCCACGCGGGCCAGGTGTGCCTTCCCGGCGGCCATCCACTCGCGACCCAGTTGAAGCGCGGCAGGAAGTATTTCAAGGGGTTGTGGCGCTACGGTTCGATGCGCGGTTTCACGCACGCGGGGGTAGGCACCTCCTGCCTGCCGGTGCGATTCAATACGCGGGGCGAGGTAGTTTTGCTGCGCCTCCTGCGCGGCTCTCCGTCCGCAACGGCGCCCGGCTCATTCGGGTAGGGCCTGACCGCCGTCCAGCTTTTCCGCTCCGGGCTCAAAAACCCGAAAAATGCCCCACATGCCATGCTTGACATGGGGGATGATATGGCAGTGGTAGTGCCAATCACCAGGACCCGAACGCGGCACACCGGAATGCTCTTTGGCAAGGGAGCAGCAACTCCCGCGGTAAGGTCCGCCCCCGGCGTAGAACATCAGCTCATAGGATTCGCCCGCGGGTACGGCCACATTGTCCACATGGCGTTTCTTGGCCTCGTCCCACCAAACATGGCCACCAGCCGCACATCGCGGCTGTAGGCAATGGTCCGAATGTCGATGGAAGCCCCCTGAAGGACGCGCATCCCCGCGAGAATCAGAAGCGCGCATTTTTTTGGTTCGGCGGCCAACCGGCAAACCAGCTCAGGGCAGGTTTCGTTGTAAGAAGGATTCGATCTCCCGCCAAACCGGATAGGCCATCAGCAGGTCGTTGTGTTCGTACCTCTCCACGGGAATCCAGGCTCCGTCCGGCAGGGCCTCGGCCACCCTTTTTCCCTGTGTGGCGGGAATAATGCCATCGCGGGCGCCATGCATGACCAGCGCGGGCACGGAGATATCCGCCGCCGCGGCCACGGAGTCATAGCGCTCCTTGATGAGAAGGCGCACCAGCCAGCGCGGATAGTGGGCCGCGGCCACATCCGGAAGCGAAGACCAGGCGCTAAGTAGCACCACCGCTTGGATATGCTGGTTCTCCCTGGCCGCGGTTTGAGCGGCAACCCCCGCGCCCAGCGACCAGCCCGCGATTACCAAGGGCGCCGCCGGTTCATGCTCCCGAGCCCAGGCAACCGCGAGAGAGCCGGCCTCCACCAGACCCGCCTCGGTGGCCACCCCCTCGGGCCCATAACCCGGATACTCCACGGCCAACAAGCTAACCCCCAGTTTTTGCCAATCCTGAAAAATGCCCGATCCCCACATGGTAGCCAGGTTTTCTGCATTGCCGTGAAAATAGATCACCAGCGGCACCGAAGGGGCGTTAACCGACGCGGCTTGGTGCCAGGCCACCAAGCGGCCGCCATCTTTACGGGTCAGCGACACGGCGCGCAAAGGCTCCGGCGGCGTATTTGGTATGGCAAAGCGCGGCGCGGGATAGACCATCATTCGAACCAATTTAGGTAACATCCACCACCCCAACAACAAGAGACCGGAGTACACCACGAGCCTAAGCACGAGCGCCCGCCGCCGCGGACCGGAGGAAACCTTCTCGCCGGTCATGGCGACAAGGCCGCAAGATGACGTTCGGCGCACAAGGCGAGGGCGTCCAAATCGTAACCGCCCTCCAGAACGGAGAGCACGCGCCCCCCGGCGAGCGTTTCGGCCAAGGATACGGCCATTCGCGTCATCTCCGCGAAGCTCCCCTCCGTGAGGAGCTGCCCCCCAAGGGGATCGTCGCGATGGGCGTCGAATCCCGCGGAAATGAGGATCAATTGCGGCTTGAATGTATCGCCGATGGTTTGTAAATCACGCTCGAACAAGCGCAGATACTCGGCCTCACCGGTTCCGGCCGGCAAGGGCCGGTTAAGGGTGGTGCCCCGACCCGCGCGCGCCCCGATCTCGTGGGCCGATCCGGTGCCGGGGTAAAAGGGGAACTGGTGCAGGCTGTAGTAAAACACCTCGGAGCTCTCGTAGAAAATCTGCTGGGTCCCATTGCCGTGATGCACGTCCCAATCGATGATTAGCACGCGTTCGGCAAGGTCTGTCGCACGCGCGTGAGCCGCGGCCAGCGCGACATTGTTAAAAATACAGAAGCCCATGGACCGCTCGCTTTCAGCATGGTGACCCGGAGGTCGAACCCCACAAAACACACGGGTTGCCTTACCCTCCCGCATGAGGTCGATGCCGGTCAGGGCGGAACCCGCCGCGAAGCGAGCCGCCTCCATGGACCGCGCGCTCACGGCCGTATCTCCGTCCAGGCCCCGCGCGCCCCCTTCGATCAGGGCCGCGACCCGTTCCACATGAGCCGGTCCATGGACGCGGGAGATCTCGTCCATGGTTGCCGAACGGGCTTCGACCACATCAAAATCTTCCAACAGTCCGCAATCTTTCAGGTGGCGATGAATGGCGTCCAGACGCTGGGGCCGCTCGGGATGCCCCCATCCCGTCTGGTGCTCCAAACAGATTTTGGGACTGATATAACGCGGTATTGTCATCGCCGCGGTCTCCTATCCGCTTGATTCCTGCTTGCCTACCATAGCAAAAACCCCTACTCTTGACGACGGCCCGGCCACCAAAAATTCCAATTGGGAAAAGGGAGAGCCAAATATTGGACCAAGAGCCTGGAATTGATGTCGAGGCTCCGGGAATAAGCGGGAATCGGCAACCGGCCCAACTCCTAGCCGCCCTAGCGGTCAAAATCTTTACTCTTGTGTCCTGTTTTCGGAACGCCAAGGCGTCAATTGCAATAGGCATGAAACACGCGGCAAGCGAGGGCGGAGCAAACTCAACTTGGAGCATGGCGCTTACAGCTTGTTGCAGCGGGATGCCGGCAAGTCCTTTGCGGTTCACCTTGGCCGGCTGGGCGCCCCCGGCTGGGCGCCCCCGGCTAGGCGCCCCCGTCACACGCCGCCAGGATGAATCCCCCTCTTAAATTGTACCGGAGGGGGCGCTTTGCTAAAATGTCCGAAACACGGGGGGCGGAGCTTTCATGATCGGCACAACCATCGACCAATATAAAATCGTCAAATCCCTGGGAAAAGATTATGTTAGCGAGTCCTTCCTGGGTGTTCACGTAATCGACGGCGGCGAGTTCATTCTAAAGGCCATTACCCCGAAGCTTTTCAATATTCCCGGCTTCAAGGAACGCTTCCTGGAAGATTCGGTGCGGATGATCCGTTTCGAGCACCCCAACCTGGTTCCCTTGGTCAATGTCCTGGAAGAAAATGAAAGGCTCTATACGGTTCAGGAACGGGTACAGGCGCGAACCCTGACCGAGGTCATCCAAGACGGTGGGTTGGGCACGGCTGCCAGCGGCTATCCCGGCATCCTACGCGACCTCCTCAAGGGTATGGGGTACGCTCACGAGCAGAACTACGTGCATCGAAACCTTTGCCCGGACCATGTGCTCGTTCTGCCCAACGGCACCGCTCGAATCACCGGTTTCGAGGAAGCGCTGCAATTGGAGGTTGAGGCTCGAATCGATAAGAACAAGATGGTCGCGGCAGCGCGGTACTTCTCGCCGGAGCGCTTTGCCAATCCCGCCACTACCGATATCCGAGCCAACATTTATTCCCTGGGCGTCATCCTCTTCGAAATGGTGACGGGAACCTTTCCCTATCACGGATCGACCTTTGTCGAGGTTCAAAAACAGCACATGGAGAAAGAGGTTCCGGATCCACACTCCATCAACCCCAACGTTCCCGAACCCATGGTGACCATGATCCGCAAGGCCATGGCCAAGAAACCGGAGGAAAGATACCAAACCACAAGCGAATTTTTCCAGGCGCTGGGTCCGGCTCAGAACCAACCGGTAGCGGGCCAAGGCCAACCCGGGACCAGACCAAAAAACGCGGCCTTCTCCGTACGCTCCAAAGCGGACGAACCGCCAAAGCAGACGGAGCCCGGGTTCGATCTCATCAGCGAAAACGAACTTGAAGAAGATATTTTTGCAAATGAGGACGGGGCGGCTCCCCAGAGCGGCGCCGCTCCCAGGGGCCGGGACCCTTTCAAGACCGTCGGCGATCCATCGCTTGAAGAGCTTGCAGCACTTCAGCGCATGCGTCAGAACGTAAAAAAACCGTCTCAGGACGAGGAGCAACCACCTCCCGAGGATGCGTTCAATTTCGACTTTGACGGCGACAAATCCCCGGTCGAGGCGTTCGCCGCGGAGCCGTCCGGCGAAGACGCCTCGGATCAGGGAATGGAAATGGAGATCGACCAGAGCCTCAACGATTTCACCTTTTCCGACGATAGCTCCGCGAATTTGGATTTGGAGCCGCCCGAGGCTTTCGATTTCGACACGGATCCCGCGGCCTCCATGGCCCCCAATGCCGAGGCGAAGCCATCTTCGGAAGACGATGATGAGGGCTTTAACGTGGCCGATCACGACGCCGACAGCACGGGCCACCTCATGGCGGCGCCCGCGAAAGAGGAAGAGCGGGATACCTTGGGCGCCCAAGAGCCGCGCTTCGATTACAAACAAGAGATGGCCAAGCAAGAGCAGGAGGGCGATCCGGACCTGAGCGGCATGGACTTTTCCCTTAACGAGTCCCTTTCCGATCCCAGCTCTCTCGATTCATCGGGTTTGGATTTCGGGGAGTCCTCCGAGGACCAATGGGCCGAAAGCAGCCTGGACCAGAACGATTTCAGTTTTTCGGAATCGGACCCTGACGAAGCCACCGGGTTTTCCTTCGAGGACGAGGCCGTCGACGCGCCTGATTTTGCTCCGGAGGGAGGATTTGATTTCGGCAGCGAGGACCCCGACTTGAAGGCGGCGGAGGGCGAGGGCTTCCGTTTCGATGATGCCGAGGGCGGCGGTATCCCGGCGATGATGGACCCGCCGCCCGAGGGAGCGGCGCCCGCGGCGGAAGAGGGCGGCTTCGACCTCGGCGGTGACGACATGGATTTTGCCGATGGTGAATTTGCGCCGGATGCGGGTATGGACGAGGCCGCGCCCAGTCCCAGTGCGGAGGAAAAACGAACCGCCAATTATGGCGAATTCGACTTTGACGAGGGCGCCGCGGGTGATGCAGAACCGGAAAACTTTGATTTCGACCCGGGTCCTGTCGAAGACGAAAGCCCGTTCGCACCGCCCCCCGGCGATAGTGGCGCTGTTTCCGACGCCTTTCCCACCGGGGAAACCCCTCTCGCGGAAGAAACCGTTAACATCACCCAATCCGACAGCGATCTCAAGGGCCTGGTCAAAGAGGAACCCAAGCCGAGCCCCCCAAAACAACCGCCACAAGTGGAGATGCCCGCCCCGGATCCGGATGAGACGCCGCTCCTTCGAGACGGCGACCCACCGGTCTTACCGCCGGCGAGATCCAAGAAAGGACTTGCCGACAGCATTGCCAAAATTGAGCGGCAAAACGCGAGCGGGGCCTCCAAAAAAGGGAATCGGGGGATTGCCGCCAAGAAGCCCAAAAGGGTAGATGTGAAGATCATGGCGCTCACCGCCGTGCTGGCCCTTGCCCTGGGAACCGTGTTCTTCACCTGGTTCCGGTCCCAGCAAACCAAGAAGCGCGAAGATCGGGTCATGCAGGAAATCCAACAGTTGGTTGGGGTCAAAAAGTACGATGAAGCCTTGGATAAGGTAGCCGCTCACCTTGCCGAGGACCCCTCCAAGGGTTTGCGGAAAAGACTGGGGAAACTCAAGGAAACCATCCAAAAGGAAAGCGAGGAGATCGACCAACAGATCGCCACGCTGATGACCCGAGCAGAAGAATTACAAACCGCCGGGAAAGAATTCGTCGATGGCAAAAACGATGCTCTGGGCACTTATATGGAAGTGTTGTCCCTGCAACCCAACACCGAGAAAGCATCCACTGCCGCCGGAGACATCAAACAGCGCCAATTGGAGAAGGTAGAGAGCCTCCTGAAGGGGAATCAAGATATCCAAGCGCTAAACATTCTCGCGGGTTTGGTGAAAGCCGATCGGGGCGACAAAAAAATCCGCGCGCAATACCAGGGTCTGAAGGAGAAATTACAACAGGAAAAGTCAGGCGCCCTTCAGGATCGCATTCAGACCCTCTTCCAAAAACAGCAATACGAACCCATCGTCGCCCTCCTTGGCGAGCTCGCTCAAATCACACCCCAATCCCCCTTTGTAAAGGACATGCGCCAATCCCTGGTTCAGAGCTTTCTCAAGAAGGGACAGGACGCGCGCGGAGTGAACAACTTTGCCCTAGCCGAACGGTACTACCGGCATGTGCTCGAGATCGACCCTCAGAACAACAAGGCCAACAAGGCCATAGGCCAACTGGAAGAGGAACGGCTGAAGCTACGCATTGCCCAAACCACCCGCTCCCTGGAACGCGCGGTGATCAGCAAAAACCTCAAAAAGCAATACTCTTTGGCAAACGAGCTCCTGCGCCTGGATCCCGGCAACCACGGCGCCAACAACGCGCTAAACGAGGTAAACCAGGCGGTCGCCGTGCTGCGCAAGGAAGCCGGCAACATGCGGGATCTCGGCCAGTACCAAGAGGCCGCTAAGCTTTACAAACAGATCTACGACATCGACGGCGACAGTCAAACCCTCGCGGATTGGAAGAAATTCGAACGCTGGTCTCCTCCGCCCCGCATGTCCTTCGTGCCCGTGGGTACATTTAAAATGGGTAGCTTCGAGGAAGCCAATACACGCCCCATCCACCAGGTTTTCATCTCCAACTTCTTCATCGACCAGTACGAGGTCACCAATAAAGAATTCTACGATTTTGTAAGGGCCAAACCCCAGTGGAGTCCCTCCCGGATCGAGGCCCGCTACCATGACGGAAACTACCTTAAACACTGGGAGAGAGGGCGTCCAAAAGCCGATGACATGAATCGCCCCGTATCCAACGTGAGTTGGTACGCCGCACGCGCCTACGCGCAATCCGTGGGCAAACGCCTTCCCAGCGAGGCCGAATGGGAAAAGGCCGCGGCCGCCAATACCACCGAGCAGAAATACTGGTGGGGAAACTATTCGGACGCCAAGAAGGCGGTTTATGAGTTCTATCCCGAAAAGAAACCCGCGCCGGTCGGCAGCTTTCCCGCCAACGGCTACGGCATCCATGAAATCCTCGGCAATGTCAACGAATGGGTGGAAGACACCTATAGTGAGACTTTTTACCGTCAATCCGAGGGCGCGCGCGACCCGGTAAACCTTGAGCCGGGCGGCGCCAAGGTGTTTCGCGGCGGTTCCTACCGCAGTATGGGCAAGGAGCTCGCGCTCTATTTGCGATATTATCAGGATCCGCGTTTCTGCCACGAGACACTGGGGTTCCGTTGTGTGCAGGACGCCACCCTGGCGCCTTGAGCCCCCAAATCCGTTGCTTGCAAGGAATTATGTTCCCACGCGAGAACTGAATTCCAAAGCGTACAGACTCCCGCCCGCTGTAAACTCTAACCCGATCCCAGCGTATATGATCCACAGGGTTTGTTGCGTCCGGGCTCGGGGCATGGGCGGGAGCTGAAAAAACCTTTTCGGTAATGTTTTCAAAAACGTCCGGATTCGGGGAACCCGGCCGCGGTTATTCAACCTCGGAATTTGAACGGGGAACCGGTCGTTTTGGTTTACCCAATTAAACTTTATTGACGGGAGCGATTCTTTTATGGACAAGCACAGGGGGGGGTCCCAATTTCGGTATTTAGCCGCACTCGCCATGGCGACCATTCTGATGTTGGGATTCGGAGGCAAGCAGGAAGGCCGGCAGGCGCAACAGAGCAGCGGAGGGACGGGCCCCAGGCAAGCGGAAGTGAAACCCGTTCCCGTGGCGGTTTCGCGGGTAACCACCGGAGAGGCGGCCTCCTATTACACGACCACGGCGACCTTGCAGGCCGAGCACCATGCCCAAATTATGGGCAGAACAACCGGGGTTGCCCAGGAACTTCTGGTGGAGGAAGGCGACCTGGTTCAAAGGGATCAAGTTTTATTGCGCATCGAGGACGATGATCTGAAACTTCGCGTGAAGCAGGCCCAAATCAATTTGAGCCAATTGAAATCCGAACATCAGCGCCGGGTGAAAATGTGGGAGTCGGGAGTCTTGGCGCCTCAGGAATTCGAAGAATCCGAAAACGCGGTCGAGCGGGCCGAGGCCGAGTTAGAGGTCGCCCGCCTTGACCTTTCCTATTCAGAGGTCAGAGCGCCCATTAGCGGCCGTATTGTCCGGCGTCATTTGGATTTGGGCGCCCAGGTTCAGCCGGGTAAACTTTTGTTTGAAATCATGGATGTCAATCCCTTGCTCGCCCGAATCTATGTGCCCGCCAACCGTATGGGCAACCTGACCGTGGGTCAGCGACTGGGTTTCAAGTTGGACAGCACGGGAGAGTCTTTATCCGGATCCGTGCGCCTGATCAGTCCGATCGTCGACCCCGAAACGGGTACGGTCAAGGTCACCGCGGAAATCCGTGACTATTCTCCTGGCACGCGGCCCGGCGACTTTGTCGAGGTGGCGCTGGTCGTGGATCAGCGCGACAACGCGATGCTCGTACCCAGCGTGGCGGTGTTCGAGGATCAGGGTCGCCCGATCATTTTCGTGGCCCGCGACGACAAGGCGGTGCGCAGGCCGGTAACCGTCGGATTCGTGGAGAGCGGATTTACCGAAATTCGGGAAGGAATCGAGGCGGACGACCTTGTCGTGATCAAGGGCCAACGAGACCTGCGCGACCAGACGCCCCTGGAGATCATCGAGGGACCGCCCGGTCTGGCCGCCTCGGAAACCCAGGATCCGGCTCGTGAGGCCACTCTATGATCCGCGCCATGGTAGAAATGTCCGTCAAACGCAGGGTGACCGTCCTCATGGTCGCCCTGGCCGTGGTGGCTTTCGGCAGCGTGGGACTCTCCAGGTTGGCGCTCAACCTGTTGCCCGATATCAGCTATCCCTCGCTCACCGTTCAAACCGAATTTCCCAACGCGGCGCCGGGCGAGGTGGAGAACCTCATCACCGAACCCGTGGAGGAGGTGGTCGGCGTCCTGCGGGGTCTTAAGGAAATTCATTCCGTTTCCCGCTCCGGCATCTCCGAGGTCACGCTGGAATTTGATTGGGGCGCGGATATCGAGTCTCTTTCCATGGATATTCGGGAGAAACTGGACCGCCTGATTCTCCCGGACGAGGCGGAGAAGCCCATCGTTTTGCGCTACGACCCCGCGCTCGATCCCATTATGCGCCTGGCCCTCTCCGGCTCCGATGCGCTTACCTTGTTGCGTTACCTCGCCGAGGAAAAAATTAAGGACGAGCTCGAAAAAATCGAGGGCGTCGCGGCGGCCCAAATCAAGGGCGGCGAGGAAGAGGAAATCCAGGTCAACCTCATCCAGGGCAAAGTCGCGGCCATGGGGCTTACCCCGGATCACATCGGCTCCATTCTTTCGGCTTCCAACATCAATCGCCCCGGCGGCTCCCTCAAAAGCGCGACCAGCAACTACCTCGTCCGCACCTTGAACGAATACAAGGATATCCAAGAAATCAAGGAATTGACGATCACGCCGCCCGGCCGGCCGCCGGTAAAGCTGGGCGATGTGGCCGAGGTCATGCGCGGTGTAAAGGACCGCGAGGAGATCACCCGGGTCAATGGCCGGGAATGTGTGGTTTTGGAGGTCTACAAGGAGGGCGACGCCAATACGGTGATGGTGGCAGGCGGCGTTCGCGAAACCCTCGAATGGTTACCGGCCGAATTGCCCGAGGACACCACGCTGACCGTTATCTTCGACCAGTCGCGCTTCATCCTAGGCTCGATCAAGGAAGTCCGGGATGCGCTCTTCATCGGCGGCGCGCTCGCCATCATCATCCTGCTGCTCTTCCTGCGCGATTTCCGCTCTACCCTCATCATCGCCACCTCGATCCCCATCTCGGTCATCGCGACCTTCGTGCTCATGTACCAATTGGACGTGTCGCTCAATATCATGTCGCTTGGGGGTTTGACTCTTGGTATCGGCATGCTGGTGGACAGCTCTATCGTGGTGCTGGAGGCCATCTTCCGCAAACGGAGTCAGGGCCATTCCCGCGCCCGAGCCGCGATCGAGGGCACCCAGGAGGTTGGCGGCGCGGTGGTGGCGTCCATCCTCACCACCATCGCGGTTTTCTTCCCCATCGTATTCGTCGAGGGCATCGCGGGACAGCTTTTCAAGGACCAATCCCTGACCGTAACCTTCAGTTTGCTGGCCTCGTTGCTGGTTTCACTTTCCCTCATTCCCATGCTTTCCTCCTTGGGAAGCGGCGCGGTCAAAAGAGAAAAGGCGCCCCAAAAGGACGAGGCCGAATCCATGGGCCTGTTCTCACGCGCCTACGAGGGCCTGCTGCGCGGCGCGCTGAGGCTGCGCTGGGTGACCGTATTGATCGCGGCCGCAATCTTCGCGGGCACCATGACGCTGGTTCCCAAGCTGGGCACCGAGTTGATTCCTCCCCTCACCGAGGGTGAGTTCTTCTTCGAGGTAACCATGCCCGAGGGAACGGCCCTGCCCGCCACCAATCGGGTGATCCGTCAAATGGAGGAAATCGCGGAGGCCGACCCGGAGATCGCGCGGGTCTACGCCTCGGTCGGGACGCGGGGCGTTTCCGGTGGTCTGTCCTTAAAAACCAAGGATGAGAACCTGGGCCAGATGAATGTGGTGCTGAAAAACCGCGCCGATGACCGGGTAGAAGCCAGGGTTTCCGAGCGGCTTCGCGAACAATTCGCGAAAATTCCCAATCTCGACGCCAAATTCGGCAGGCCCAGCTTTTTCAGCCTAAAAACGCCGATCGAGCTGTTGTTCTTCGGCGAGGACCTGGAAAGCCTCCAAAATTACACGCTGGATCTGAAACCGAAAATCGCGGAAATCGACGGGATCGTAGACGTGCGCGCTTCGTTGGAAGCCGGCAACCCCGAATTGAACGTGGTCTTTGACCGCGAACGCCTCGCACGCCTGGGCTCCACCATCGGCGCGGTCTCGGAAACCCTTCACGATCGGGTGAACGGAAAAGTGGTTTCCCAATTCAAGGAGGGTGATCGGCTGATCGATATCCGCCTGCGCAACCGGGAGATCGACCGAGACAGCATCGGCGACATCGAGAACGCGATTGTTGCTGAAAAAGACGGCCTGCCCGTGACGCTCAAGGCCGTGGCCTCGTTGAAATCCGCGCATGGCCCCTCCGAAATCCACCGCATCCAGCAGAGTAGGACCGCCATCCTCTCCATCGACATCGCGGGCCGCAGCCTGGGCTCGATCGTCGATGATGTGGAGGCGGTCGTGGCGGCCAACCCGCCCCCGGCCGGCATCGAATACGCGCCGGGCGGCCAAAACAAGGAGATGGCGCACTCCTTCAAGAGCATGCGTTTCGCCCTCATTCTCGCCGTGTTCCTGGTCTATCTGGTCATGGCCGCCACCTTCGAGAACCTGATCCACCCCTTCATCATTCTCTTCACCATCCCGCTCGCCCTGGTAGGCGTGGTTTGGGGCCTTTACCTGACCGGCTTGACCATTAGCGTCATCGCCCTGATCGGGGTGATCTTCCTGGCCGGCGTGGTCGTGAACAACGCCATCGTGCTGGTGGACGCCGTGAACCGTGGGCGCCGCGCCGGCGCGGAAAAACTGGAGGCGGTGATTCACGCCTGCAAGATTCGCCTGCGCCCGATCCTCATGACCACGCTGACCACCGTCCTCGGCCTCTTGCCGATGGCCATCGGATTCGGCGAGGGCGCGGAATTGCGCATGCCCCTCGCGGTCGTGGTTTCCGCGGGCCTGATGGTCGCCACCCTGCTGACCCTAGTGGTCATCCCCGCGGTCTATATGATCGTCCCCTCGCGGGTGAGCACGGTCGAAGAAGAGCTCGCCCTGGAAAAGGCGGTCCGCGAGGCCGCGCGTTATGAAACCGCACATCAGCTCGACCTTCCCGCGGAGGGATCCTCATGACCTTACCGGAACTCGCCATCAGACGCCCCATCACCACGCTCGTCATTCTCGTCTCCATTATCGTCATCGGCAGTATCGCGCTGAAACGCTTGCCCCTGGCCTTTATGCCGGACATGGAGGAACGGCGGGTGTTCGTGATCGTGGATTATCCCAATGCTTCCCCCAAGGCGGTGGAGCGCATGATCGTGCGGCCGCTGGAGGATGCGCTGGGCGGCATCAACGGGCTGAAGCATATGTGGTCCAACTGCGATGAGAACGGCGGCCGCATCAACCTCTCGTTCGACTGGACCACGGATATCGACATCAAGCGCGCCGAGATCCGGGAGCGGCTGGACCGCCACCGCGACGAGCTTCCCGAGGATGTGGAGCGCATCACCCTTTCCAGTAGCTGGAACCCCCGCGAGACAGGGGACACCATTCTGGAGGCGCGCCTGTCCTCAGGACGCAATCTGAGCAAGGATTACGACCTGCTCGACCGCAAGATCCTCAAGCCGCTGGAGCGCATTCCCGGCGTGGCCTCGGTCATCCTGGACGGCGTCAACCCGCGCGAGGTCCATATCAACCTCAAGCTCAACGCCATCAAACGCCACAACCTGGATGTGCGCAACCTGCTCAACACGCTCACGCAGAA
>JBGTRP010000095.1:0-13490 GCA_041940685.1 Acanthopleuribacteraceae bacterium | reverse complement strand
CACCCGGCATCAACGGAAACAGCTGGGCGGTCATCTTCAACACCCCGTCCTGCTGGGTGTACAGGGCGAACGCCACCACCTGATCCTTCACAAAGGGCTGATCGGAGCAGAAATAGGAGTTGGTGGGCGAGTTGCTGTCGCTGTTGGTGATCACCCAGGGTTCGGTGCCGCCGGGATCGCCGGGACCCGCGGTCGCGTTCCAATTTCCTGAGCCGGTTTCCATCATGTCCTCGAAGGAAATATCGTCCGGGCCCGTGGGAACGGCGCTCATCTCCACGGTATTTCCGTCTTCCAGACCATCGCCGCAGCCGCCGGAGAACACGCCGGAATCATCTTCAGCACGCACCACGTAGAAATATTCCAGGCCGCTTTCCACGTCCATATCCGTGTAGGTGGTGCCGGCCACGCAGGAGGCGATCAGGTTGGCCGGGCCGGGCGTGAAGCCCGGGGTTTGGTCCCTGTAAATGTTAAAGGTTACCGAACTGCCGCAGAAGAGCGTGGCGGCGTTCCAACTGAGATCGATGGCGCAGTTTTGTTCGGCCGCGTTCTCCGCGGAAACAATGCCGTCAAAACCCGGCGCCAGGTTACAGGTGCCCGTTGCGGTGGCGTCATCGCAGTTGCTGAAGGGAGATTCGCAATCGGAGCCGGATTCCGCGACCGTCACCACGTAGGAGTAGGTCACCGAGCCGGAGACGTCGGTATCCGAATAGGCCGTGCTGCCGTGATTGGCAGCGATTAGCTCGTATTCCGATTGGGGACATGAGCCGATGGCGCGGTAGATATTGTAGCCGCCGGCGCCTCGAAACGCGCTCCAGCTCAGATCGATCTGATTGGGGCCATTGTCGACCGCGGTCAATCCGGATGGAGCGGGCACGGGCGTACAGGTGGAACAGGCCGGCAGGTTTGCGCCCAAATCCGCGATCACCGCCTCGATCGGCACGCCGCGGTTGGGATCGTCGTTGGCGGGATTGCCCGAGGTACAGAATGCGCTGCCGCGGCAGTGGTGCAGGGCAATGACCAGGTTGTCGGAATACCCCAGCACCGGCGATCCGGAGGAACCGCCCTGGGTATCGGCCCAGTAGCCCACATCGCCGGGTCCGCCGCTGCAGGCAACCTCGGAAATGCTGTTGACATGGGCAAAACCATCCACATCCGCGGGATAGGAGGATTCCATGGCAATGCGTTTTCCCCAACCCGCGGGATGCTGAACAATGTAGATGCGTTCATCGAGAACCGCACCGGTGGGGCGCAAGCGCATGAACCCATAGGTCGCCGGCAGGTCCGTGTTGGACGCCGTCGAGGTATCGGGAACCACGAGGGCGTAATCCAGCGGCGCGTCCACCTGAACCAAGGTGCCGCCGGACGCCTCGATGGTTCCGGGGCAGGCCAGGGACGAGGCGCAGTTGGTGCTGCAATCCGCGCCCTCCGCCATGAATTCAAAATCAATGTTATTCAATTGGCTTTGACTGCCGATACAGTGTTCGTTGGTCATCACATGGCCATCACAACCGATGAGCCAACCGGTACACCAGGCGCTTCCGTTGAGCATCAACCGGACCACCGCCCTGCCCGTGTCATAGGCATCGGGTTCCGTGGTCTGGTAGCATTTGGCTTCGCGGGTATCGTCTGCCGTACAAATGGAGCGATGGTCTCCCGTGGGCTCGGGAAGGTTCATCTCCTCACCCAGGCCCATGTCCCAAAATTCTTGAATTTCCGCATCGTTGTACCCGCGTCCGTAATAATCGATGGAGTAGCCGTAGCCCGGCTCGTCTCCCACGGTATAAAGTTCGACAAGGACCATGTCTCTGCGGATATGGGTGGCAAAAAAACCGTCCTCGGTAAGCCCCAAATTGTGGCGGCCCTCGCCGGTATAAACCCAGCGTTCCTTGTCATCCGCGGAACGGACGACCACGTAATCGCCCGGCGCCAGTTGAAATCGCCCGAAGTGAACCGCGATATAGGTGGCCCCTGGGTACTCGACCACATCGACGCGGGTCAGGGTCGGTTCAGCGAGACCCGGCTTGTAGTAGGGATGCGAGGTCTCGATGTGGCTCATCACGTGCTCGCCAACAATCACCTGGCCCAGGGAAAGGCCGGCGCAAAGGCACAGAATCGCCAACAGAATTGTAGTTTTAAAGACTTTCAACATTTATTTCCTCCGCAAACTTGACCCATTGAGACTGATGAACAAAGCTCAAGCGGCTTTTTCTCGGGCACGATATTAAAAAAAGGTAGTATACACTGATTGGTTCGAGAAGCGCGAGGGAAAGCCGGCACTTCGAAGAAGAGAGTCCGGGCCATCGGCCGGCCCGAAGTCTCCAAACCCAAGAGAGGCCTAAGCTTTCCCGTTGAAATAGGCCTGAGTTCCCAGTTCCTCGATGGCCTGACCAATGCGGTCGAGCGCGGACACATAGGCCGCTGTCCGCATGGAAATGCGCTTTTCGTTCATCAGTTCGTAAAGGTGGTTGAACTCGCGGGCCATGATGGCATGCAAGCGCTCATGCACCTCGTCCTCGGTCCAGTAGAAGCCCATTCGGTTCTGCACCCATTCAAAATAGCTCACCGTCACCCCGCCGGCATTGGCCAAAATATCGGGAATGATCAAAATATCCTTGGCGTTGAGAACCTCGTCGGCCTCATTGGTAATCGGCCCATTGGCGAGTTCCGCGATGAAGGGCGCCTTGATGCGGTCCGCGTTCTCCTCGGTGATCTGGTTTTCCAGGGCGGAAGGCAGCAACAGATCCACATCCAACTCCAGCAGTTCCGCGTTGGTAATTTGCTTGGCCTCTACCGCGGAGCAGACCGTGCCCTCGCAGTACACCGCTTCCAACTTGCGAGTTTCCTTTTTGATGTGGATCAGGCTGGGGACATCGAACCCTTCCGAGCGATAGATGCCGCCCTTGGAATCACTCACCGCCACAATCTTGTAACCGTCATTGTGCAGCAGCCGAGCCACATGCCGGCCCGCGTTGCCGAACCCTTGGACCGCCACGCGGATATCGGAGGGTTTCCAACCCCGAATGCGCTCCAATTCCTTAATGCAATAATAGGCGCCGCGGCCGGTGGCGTCGTCGCGTCCGAGGCTGCCGCCCAGAGGAATGGGCTTGCCCGTAATCACCGCGGGAGACCTCATGCGCACGCACTTGGAGTATTCATCCATCATCCAACCCATAATGATTTTGTTGGTATAGACGTCGGGCGCGGGAATGTCGGTATCGGGTCCGATGAAATCCGCGATGCGGTTTATGAAGCCCCGGCTCAGGCGCTCCAATTCCAGATTGCTCAATTCCTTGGGATTCACGGCGATGCCGCCCTTCCCTCCTCCATAGGGAATCCCCACGACCGCGCACTTACAGGACATCCAGAAAGCCAGAGCCTTAACCTCTCCCAAAGAAACGTCCGGATGGTAGCGAATGCCGCCCTTGGTGGGACCACGCACATCGCTGTGACGAACACGGTAACCGTCATAGACCCTCAAGGAACCGTCGTCCATGCGAACGGGCACGCTCACGTGGAGGATCGCCTTGCAATGCTTGAGCTGTACAAGGGCTTCCGGGTCAATGTTGGAATACTTTGCCGCAATGTCCAACCGTTCGATGGCTTTTTGGAAAATGTCGTCTTGGTGAGCAGTCATAGGGTTTCTCCTTTTTCATCGGATATCGTAATTTTATTCTCCATGCGAACACGCTCCCTCCGCTTGGTTTTTGACCATTCCGAAACGTTTCGGCCCCGGGGATGCCGCCCTGCCGAGCCGGAAATTCCGTAATCTGGTTGTCGGCATGCCAAGAAACAAGATTCCAGAGACCAGAATCAAGCGGGAAAACGCGGCGTTTCTTGCATCTGACCTCTGGACTTTGGACCCTTGAAACTTCCGCCCTGGCGTTCCAAAACACCACACAATCGAAAAGAAGTTGATCGCCAAGGCGGCTGGGGAGCAAAAAAGCATAGCGCCTCCGCCGTCGCGCAAAACCAAAGTTCGGCCTTTCCCGACCGGCGAATCGAATTAGAATCGTGGGGACCATCATATCAAGAGTTTCTATTCAGGCGTTTCTATTTTTTTCGCCCCTGATTCAAAGCCCCCGGTCCGCGATAGAACGCGGGGTCGCGATGGTTGGGTAATTCCCTACCGGTCAAGGCCCAACAAAAATCGCATTGCAAACCATTCGAATAGGCCTGAAGAATCTTCGAGACCATGGACAATTGCTTAACCATCGTTGGATTGACCCGATGTAACCAACCCGCTTCCAGGCTCTGGTTCCAGCGGCCTTACTCCGAGAAACCGCATCTGAGCAGGTCGACGAAGCCCTGGCCATTTGGGTTTGCCATTTTTTGGGCGAAGCCGGATAATGAGACGGCGTGGAGGCTCTTCATGGAATTTTTGGCGGATATCGCCGGCTTTGCAATTAAAATTGGGCTATTGGGCATTCTCATCCTGTTTGTCGTTGCCATGCTGCGCAGGTCCCGGCCCCCCGACCTGGGTCAAATCCAAATTTTGGACCTCAACCTGCACTACCGCCATATAAAAGAGTACATGGAGCAATCCCTGGTCCCGGAAAAGGAAAGAAAGGCCAAGAAAAAACAGCTCAAGCTACAGCGAAAAGCGCGTGATGGCGAGGGTAAGAAACGCGTCTTTATCGTCGATTTCGTGGGCGATATCGCGGCAACCGAGGTCTCCGCTCTTCGGGAACAGGTTACGGCCATCCTCCAATGCGCCACTTCCAGAGACGAGGTCGTCATCCGGCTGGAGTCTTCCGGCGGCATGGTGCAGAATTATGGCCTGGCGGCCTCCCAGCTCACCCGTCTGCGCGAACGCGAAATCCCCCTCACCGTCTGCGTGGACAAGGTCGCCGCCAGCGGCGGCTATCTCATGGCATGCCCGGCGGATAAAATTTTGGCAGCGCCCTTCGCCATTATCGGCGCGGTAGGCGTGGTGGTCATGTTGCCCAATTTCAACCGTCTGCTGCGCAAGCTGGACATCGATTACATGGAGCTCACCGCGGGCGAATACAAAAGAACCCTTTCGTTTTTCGGTGAGGTCACCGACAAGGGCAAGGCCAAATTTCAGGAAGAGATTGAAGCGGTCCACCGCCTTTTCCAAGACTTTCTTGTGCGCTACCGGCCCGAACTCGATTTGAAATCCATCGCCACGGGTGAGAGTTGGCACGGGGTGCAAGCCTTGGAACTGCACATGGTGGACGAGCTCAAAACCAGCGACGATTACCTATTGCAACTCTCCGAGGATGCCGACCTGTTTTTGGTCAATTACGAATTTCCCAAAACCGTCAAGGAAAGGGTGGCCAGCATGATAGCCGAAAGCGCCGACCGTGTGTTGCTCCGATGGTGGAAACGGCTGGAAGGCCGGTCCCGGGTCCGTACCTAACCGGCCGCAAACAGCCGCCCCAATAACTTTTCACAAAAGGTGAAATGATAAAAGGAAGCCTGTCATGGAACCCTCCAGCGCACATGTATCCGGAATTAAAAGAGGTTGGTTCTTCATTCTTTTGGTCGCCGCTCTGTTATTGGGCGCTTCCTGGCTGGTCCGCTGGATGGCCGGTAATTCCTCCGATTTCGAACTACCTCCGCCTTCCCTTGAGGAGACCAGGGGCGGCGAACGGACGAAAACCATTGAAGGCGCCATGGAGGGCGGCGACGCAACCGACCCACTCACCCAGGAGCAAGACCAGGAACCTGCCGACATGGGACCAATTCCCGGCAACGAGACTGAGCCGGAACCGGCGTCCCATCCGCCGGAGGAAACCGAAAGCACTTCGAACCCGACGCCGATCCCCACCGAGGCGGCTTCCAACCATGAGGAAAAATTGCCGGGTTCCGTTCCGCAACCACTCATTCTGGGGTCCATTACCGATGCCGGCCTGCCTTTGGCCGATGGCAGCGTTTCCTACAGGCTGCCTTTGCCCTCGGGCGCTCGGGTACGCGCGGTAAGCGACAGTAGATTCGCCAAGCTCGTGGAAAGTCCCTTCACCGCTGGAAAAGCGCTCTACCTCCTATCCCTGGATAGCCGTTACGCCTTTAAATACGAGGGCCTGGCCAGCCACGAAAACGATTTAAAGGAAGGTCAACTCATCGCGGCCGGAACACCGCTGGGCGCCGTCTCCACGGAGGCGGAGAAATATCTCGCCAGTTTCACCCTGTTGGCGATCGAGGAAGGCGACTCCTGGTGGCAAGGGGCGCCGGTGGACATCACGCCCTACGCGGAACGGCTTTGCGCAGCCTATCAGCCGAACGGGGAATAGGGCCTCCCGATTCACGGGAGCCCGCGACGCGCGCTCAGAGCATTTCGATTTGGCTTCGAGTCATCACCGCGTCCACATCCGATTCCAACGCGTCCTCCACCCGCTGGAGCATCTGCCGCACGACTTTTTTGGAGGAAGAAACCGCGGCGAAGGACCAAACCGCCCGCTGGTG
The DNA here is from genome assembly GCA_041940685.1 of Acanthopleuribacteraceae bacterium. Taxonomy (GTDB): domain Bacteria; phylum Acidobacteriota; class Holophagae; order Acanthopleuribacterales; family Acanthopleuribacteraceae; genus JBGTRP01. The sequence continues at coordinate 7,064 of JBGTRP010000095.1, read as the reverse complement.
CTCGTCCTGAAAGTCGCTCTCGCAGACGGCCAGGTTGGTTTGCCGGCCCCAATGATCCCGTAGTCGGATCAACCGGCGGCGTTTCTCCTTCAAGCCGTGACAGCCGGGCAAATGGAACTCAACGGTGAGCAGGCCGATATGCAGCAAAAGCGTCCGCCCTTCCTAAATTTTTGGGGTTACAGATCCAAGTCCACCCAGACCGGACAATGGTCGGAGGGTTTGATTCCTCCGCGGAGTTCGTAGTCGATCACCGCATCTCGGCAACGACCCGCCAGGGGTTGGCTGACAAGGACAAAATCGATGCGGAGACCGCGCTTGGGTTCGGCTTCAAAACCGCGCGAGCGATAATCGAACCAACTGAAGCGATCCTCGATATGCGGGTTCACCAATCGAAAACTGTCTTGAAAACCCCATTCCATGAGCCGGCCGAACCATTCCCGCTCCTCGGGCAGAAAGCTGCTCTTGCCGGTTTTCAACCAGCGTTTGGCGTTGGCCTCGCCGATTCCCACATCCGCATCCTCGGGCGCAATATTAAAATCGCCCATGACGACCAGATTCTCGTTCGGGTCAAAGCCGGCCAGGTAGGCGTTCAGGTCCTCGTAGAACTTTCGTTTGGCCGGAAACTTCACGGGATGATCGCGACTTTCTCCCTGGGGAAAGTAACCGTTTATCACGGTCAGTTCCTTCCCCGACAGCAGGGAAAACCTTCCCGTAATCAAGCGGCGCTGCGCATCTTCGGCATCCTCTGGAAAGCCCTTGGAGATCCGAGTGGTCGGCAGCCGAGAAAACAGGGCCACGCCGTAGTGCGTTTTTTGTCCATGGTAGGCGAGGTGATAGCCAGCCTCGGCAAATACCGCCTCGGGAAATTGATCATCGGCGACCTTGGTCTCCTGAATTCCCAGGATATCGGGTTGAAACCGCTCCAGCGCGGTGAGCAACCCTTCCTGACGGGCGCGGATCCCATTTACGTTAAACGACATTACCCTCAAGTTACATCCCTCCGGGGAAATCTTCCCAGGCCCTGGTTACCTTTGTCCAAAAGCGGCGATAGCCCGCTTGGTGAAATCGGAAAGCACCAGGCTTCCGCTGGCTTCCGCGCGCGTTTCCAACAGTTGCGGCCAGTGCTCGGTTCCTTCCCAAAACACGGCCTTCAAGCGGGCCATGGCCTCCGGGTTGCTGGCCGCTAGGCGACGCACCAGCTTGTCCAGGGCCGCATCCATCGCTTCTACCGTGGGAAACACGGCAGCGTATAACCCCTGGTTCACGGCCCATGCCGCATCGCGCCAGCCCGTATCGATGGACATGGCGCTGAATCCGCCGCGCCCGATTCGGCGCTCCACGGCGGGGCCCACCACGAAAGGGCCGATCCCCACCGCCAATTCGCTCAGTTTGATAGAGGCGTTTTCCGTGGCCAGCACATAATCGGAGGCCGCGGCCACGCCGACGCCGCCGCCCACGGTCTTGCCTTGTACGCGGGTCACCACGAACTTGGGGCATTCCTTCATGGCCAGAATGAGGCGGGCGAACCCCATAAAAAATTCCTTGCCCGCGCCGGCGTCACGAATCGACTGCAGTTCCTCGAAAGAGGCCCCGGCGCAGAAGGCTTTCTCCCCATCTCCACGTAGGACCACCACGCGCACCTCGTCCTTGCGGCCGAGAGAGACAACCGCCTCGGCAAGGCGGCGCAATATATCGCCGGGTAAGGAATTGCTCTTGGGGTGAAAGAACCGAACGGTCCCAACGCCGCCATCGATTTCGACCTTCACATATCCGCTTTCACTCATGTGGTTCGCTCCTCGTTTCCCTCGGCCTACTCCGCATCCACGGCCACGATGGCCTCCAATTCAACGGCCGCGTTCAGGGGTAGGGCCTGAGCGCCCAATGCCGCTCGTGAATGCACGCCCTTGTCCCCGAAAATCTTTTGGCATAGCTCGGATGCGCCGTTGATGACCAGGTGCTGCTCATGAAAAGAATCCACGCATTGCACATGCCCCATCAGCCGCACGAAACGGCGGATGCGGCCGGGAGGCACGCCCACGGTGGCAAGCGCGATGAGCACGTTGATGAAGCACAGCTCCGCGGCCTGTTTGCCATCCTCCAGCGTCAGGTCCGCGCCAATGCGGCCGGCGATCGCCAACTTGCCGTCCCGTAGCGGCAATTGTCCGGAAACATAGGCGATGCCGTTCTCCACAACCGCGGGAACATAAGCGCCCACGGGGGCTGAGGTCTTGGGAATTTCGATGTTCAGGGCCCTTAAACGTTCCTCGATTTGGCTCATGGGTCTACCTCGTGATATTGGATTCCGGCCGCGGGGCGCGGACCTCGGAGAAGGCCTCCGGGCGGCCGGGCCCGAGTTCCGGCAACGGTTAATGACTATGAAACAATCCCCGGAGGAAAGTCAAGAACCATCGGAGTCCATCTCCCCGGCTCCATTCCCGTTTCAACTTTTTTCCATGAAAAGAAATAATCCGGCCACAAAAGTGTTTTGAATTACAAGGCTTCTACATCCGGGGCCGCGGCCAAATCGGATCTGGTATCATTACCCTTCCCGAGAGCGCCCACCTTTCTCGGAACACCGGTCATCCCCATATGACCCCATCAGCGGAGAGCACATCATGGAAACACCTAGCGCGGACCTTCTGGAAGCCCCGACCAAGCTGGAGTTGGACCCCAAACACCCTGGCGTCCACGACCCTCAATACCTGCGGCGCAGGGCCTATTTCTTCGAGACCTCGCAGGCGTTTCGCCTGGACGAAAGGGGCATTCCCGGCATCGAGTATACCGAGGACGAACACCAGGTGTGGCGGCATGTCTGTACGCGCCTGGATGAAGCCCACCAACGCGCCGCCTGCTCCATCTACCTGGAAGGCAAGGCCGCCCTGCGCATCGATGGCGAGCGCATTCCCCAGCCCGCGGCAATCAGCCGCAAGCTATTGGCGGCCACCGGCCTTCAGTTGGTTCCCGCGGAGGGCTTGATTCCCTTTCGTGAATTTTTCGCCTACCTTGCGCGCAAACGCATGCCCTGCACCCAATACGTCCGCCACGGATCGCGGCCCGAATTCACGCCGGAGCCGGATACCATTCACGATATGGTCGGCCATGTGCCCTCATTGGCCGATCCCGGCTATGTGGGCCTGATCCAGCTCATCGGTCGCGCCACCAAAAATGCGACCGCGGAACAGTTGCGCGCCTTTAACCGCCTCTACTGGTTCACCATCGAATTCGGCCTCATTCAGGAGCCGGGTGGGCTCAAGGTCTTCGGCGCGGGGCTGCTTTCCTCCATCGGTGAAATGAAACGATGTCTCTCCGATGAGGTCAAACGGGTCCCCTTCTCCATGGAAAAACTGATTCAAACCGATTACGATCCCTCCCGCATGCAGGATCTCTTTTTCGTGCTCGATTCCTTCGAACAGTTGGTGTCGGAAACCCGCCGCCTCATCGAAGGCTTTGAGGAACAGCGCGGAAGCTGATCTTGTTGTAACGATTCATTTCGCACCTGTTATAATGAAGATGCAAAAAACACGGGCCGTTTCCCGGCGCCAAGATCGTGGGAAAGGCGCCCGGGGCTCACGAGAGGCCGAGCTGGAAACAAGCGGATCCCGCGGCCGAACCCGGCATTGGCGGATTCAAGCTCCGGGTGGTCCAAATCCGCCGGAGAGCCGCCTCGAAACCCCAGAAATACAAGCGACTGAAAGCCGAAAAGAGGAACGCCATGACGGAAGCCGCACTGGAGCAGGAGTTCGAAGAACGCATCGCCCGCGGTGAGATCATCGAACCCAAGGATTGGATGCCGGAACGCTACCGCAAACAGCTCATCCGCATGATCTCTCAGCACGCGCATTCGGAGATCGTGGGCATGCTTCCCGAGGGAAACTGGATCACCCGCGCCCCTACCCTACGGCGCAAGAAGGTCCTGCTGGCCAAGGTTCAGGACGAAGCCGGCCATGGCCTCTATCTCTACAGCGCCGCGGAAACCCTGGGAATCGACCGCAAAACCCTCACCGAGCAATTCCTCACCGGCAAGGCCAAGTACTCCAATATTTTCAATTATCCCTCGCTGACCTGGGCCGATATGGGCGTCATCGGCTGGTTCGTGGACGGCGCCGCCATCGTCAACCAGACCATGTTGGCCAAATGTTCTTACGGACCCTACGCACGCGCCATGATCCGCATCTGCAAGGAAGAAAATTTTCACAAAAAGCAGGGATACGAGATTGTGGCCCGCATGTCCGAGGGAACTCCAGCCCAACGGGAGATGGTGCAGGACGCGGTCAACCGTTGGTGGTGGCCCTCTCTCATGATGTTCGGCCCACCCGATCACAACTCGCCCAACAGCGCCGAGCTCATCAAATGGAAGGTCAAAAAACAAACCAACGACGAGTTGCGCCAGCGTTTTGTCAACCAAACCGTGGTGCAGGCCCAGAAGGTCAATCTCAGCTTGCCGGACCCCGACCTCAAATACAATGAGGCAACCGAGAACTGGGAATTCGGCGCCATTGACTGGGACGAGTTCTGGCAGGTGGTTCGCGGCAACGGTCCCTGCAACCGAGCCCGCATGGAGGCCAAGAGCAAAGCCTACACCGAGGGCGCCTGGGTCCGCGAGGCCGCGCGCGCTTACGCGGCCAAACATCGCCGCGACAGCCGCGTTGCCTGAATCGATAGGGAGCAAACGCATGAATTCAGAGGTTACCGAACAAGAGCCGCTTGAAAAAATTGAAAATACCGAGTGGCAATTGTGGGAAGTTTTCGTACAAACAAAGGCGGGAGCGCCCCATGAACACGCGGGCAGCGTTCACGCTCCCGATGCGGAGATGGCCCTTCAAAATGGACGGGACGTATACGCCCGGCGCGGAAATGTGATCAGCATGTGGGTGGCGCCCACGATTGCCATCACCGCGTCGAGCCCGGAAGACCGCGGTCCCTTTTTCGATCCCGCCAACGACAAACCCTATCTCCATCCCCAATTTTATAAAGTTCCACGAGGAGTTCGCAACCTATAATGAGCCCTGATCTGGAACCCAATATTCGCAATGCATTTTTTTCCTACATTCTCCGCCTGGGCGACGACCTGTTGGTCTTGGGTCACCGGCTCTCGGAATGGTGCGGTCATGCGCCGATCCTGGAAGAGGATGTAGCCCTGGCAAACATCGCGCTGGACTGTATCGGTCAAGCCGAGGCGCTGCTCGCACTCGCGGGCGAGCTCGAGGGCAAGAGCCGTAACGAGGATGATCTCGCCTATTTCCGGGATGAGTACCAGTTCCGCAACCTGCAATTGGTAGAGCAGCCCAACGGCGATTTCGCCATGACCCTTACCCGTCAGTTTCTATTCGACGCCCTCGCCTACCATCTTTACGAGGCCCTGCGCGAAAGCCCATTCGAACCCCTGGCCGGCATCGCGGCCAAGGTCTTCAACGAATCCCGCTATCATTTGCGTCACAGCCGTTTGTGGATGATCCGGCTGGGCGATGGCACCGAGGAAAGCAACCGCCGGACCCAGCAAGCGCTGGATGCGCTTTGGACCCATACCGGCGAGTTGTTCTATACCGACGAGGTGGACCGCCTGCTGCTGGAAAAGAAATTCATCCCCGACGCGCGTGCGATTCGCGAGCTCTGGCGCCAAACCGTGGCCGAAACCCTGAAGGAAGCCACACTTATCCTCCCCGACGACTCCCAATTCATGATTCAAGGCGGCCGGGAAGGCAAGCATAGCGAGCATCTCGGCCACATGTTGGCGCAGATGCAGATACTCGCGCGCTCCCACCCCGGCGCGCGCTGGTGAACCTTTCAGGGAAGTTCAAGCGCGCCTAGGGTTGGCCGAATACTCGCGGCCCCTTCGCCAACTTCCCGCCAGCGCCTCCCGCCTTGCGCGTACCCCCCACCAACCAACGCCCTCCCGAACGCTCCTCCGTGTGTGCCCGGTCTCATGCGGCCCTATCCGGCGTTCAGAACCTCACCCCGCCCGGAGGCATCCATGGTCATGACTCTTTCCAAAGAACGTGTCTGGGAGCTCTTGTCCCAGGTCACCGACCCCGAAATTCCCGTGCTCAACATTGTTGAAATGGGCATCGTGCGCGATGTCAGCATCCAAAACGGTTCTCTAAAAATTTCTATTACACCTACCTATTCAGGCTGTCCCGCCATGCACGCCATCGAGCAGGAAATCCGATCCGAGCTGCGGCGCGCCGGGTTCGATCACGCGGAAATCCGCACCATCTTTGCCCCGCCCTGGACCACGGACTGGCTGACCGACCACGCCAGGCAAAAACTCAAGGATTACGGCATTGCGCCGCCATCCCCACGCGACCACAAGGACAAGGAGTCTTCATCCAACTGGGAAACGCAGTCTTGTCCCTATTGCGATTCTCCCAATACCGAGTTGCGCAGCCCCTTCGGGTCCACCGCCTGCAAGGCGCTCCACTACTGCAACGCCTGCCAGCAACCCTTCGAATCGTTTAAGTGCATTTGATTTCAAGTTTAAGCAATAAGAGAACCGGAATAGGGCTTTGAAAACAAGGAGTCTAATGCCAATTGCTCTCTGACTTGGTATTCTCCGACTCGGGTCACAAACTCTATTTTGAATTCAGAGTGGTATGGTTGGGTTTCAAGACCAAGCGCTAATGGATGCACCAAGCCTGACGTGACCACTTCCAAAGCAAAAGGTCAGGGTTATTTACCTGGCTGTCCCTCCTTGCTGTCTACTTTCTTCTCTTTCGTGGCAAATAGAGTTGCAAACACTTCCTTTAGCTTTTCTAAAGCGGGCTGGCTGTACATGCCTGCCAAGGCTGCCCAGGCGAAAAGAATGAGGTCTTTGGAGCCTGGAGCTACTTCAAAACCGCCGACTCCGCTCATCAGGACCAGGCATGTCACCAAAGCCACGCCACCTCCAATAAGAGGGCGGCACAGGTAAAAAATTAGCCAGGAAGCGCCCAAAAAGCCTCGACTCGAATGAACGGCAGTAGAGGCCAGCGAGTGAATGGACCCCGTCGACATTCCTAAAAGAGCTGAAAAAACCAAAGCGCGTGCCACCGGATCGGTATTGAGAAAATCGGAATCGCCGTAATAAA
>JBGTRP010000094.1:0-13499 GCA_041940685.1 Acanthopleuribacteraceae bacterium | reverse complement strand
TTAAATTCGAAACTCCGGATTTGGACAAAAGATGCGCAACGTAGCCACCGAGAGATCCACACCCGATCAACAGAACCGATTTGTCCTTGTAATGATTGAAATCTTTATTTCGAGCGTGAACCCAGTTATGGTCCGCGCGAGTCACCAAGCATCGCATCACCATGGTTTTTTTAAAATTCCCCTCTGAACGTTTTAACAAGACCGCTGAAGAAACTTTTCCCTTCCTAAAACCTTTTCGCAAGGAGGGCCTCTTTTTTAAGCCCGCGCCTCTGAAAAGGACGCCTCCCATTGCATATCCGTTATTCGTCCTTTGAGCGAGCAAGACGCAACCAAGCTCGGTACTGGAAACCACCTGGTTTCGGAAAAGTTGGACACCCGGGTCTTGACCTCTTGGAGGGGCAAGGGCAAGCAAACCGAATAATGATTCAGGGTATTCCGGTGGCAAAAGGGGCTGTTCTAGTTTGAGGATGACTCCGGATTTTTTTATCTGCTGGGGAATATTCTGACCAAAGAAGTTCTGTAGCCATTGGGTCAAGCTCTCCTTGGATTGGGAAACAAAAATGAATTTTTCATTGGGAGCCATATAAAACCCTGGAGAAAGATCCTCTGGAGAATCAATCAGCACAATATCCGGATTTTGTAATGGATCAAAGCTGCGGTTCCAGTACGCGGTAAACTCCTCTTGAAAATCAGAATCATTTATTCCCTCAATGATCTGTCGTAAACCCTGAAGAACTTTCCGGAGAACACCCAACGGTTCATTGCTGTTGATGGAGGAAGAATCAGGGATGACGCAGAGCCAGCCATTCTTTAAAACATGCGGACTTTTGAGCTCCAACACATTTGCCTCGGGAACGCGGGCCTTAGGAGGTTCGTCGGGAAAATTCGGCGGAAAAAGGAGATGGGCTCGCCAATCTTTCCCGCGGGCTTCTATTACTGTTTCCCAGACAACCATATCCGATGAGTACCCCACTTCCTCCGGTTTTATCACACGAAATCTCCCGGAATTGAGTAATGCTTCGGCCAGTGTATCCAGGGCTCTTTGTCGCCTTTCTATCAAAAAGGACTGGGGCATCATCCGAAACGACCTCCACCACGGTGATCAACGGCTCTTTCAGGAGTTCCCGAAACGAGGCCTGAACCAGCCGCCTCACTTCCACCTGATTCCTCCTGATCTTCTCTCTCGTCGAGGTCCTTGAAAAAGCCACTACTTTGGAACACCCAGTCCCAGGCCCGGCGCGCATCGGACTGGGTACAATCCTCGGCGTCCAGCATCTCCAATTCGTCCAAAGCATCCTTTGCTTTTGCATGGAGTTGGCGGACATTTTCGTCCTTAGTTGTACGTGTAATCTCGGGTTGATCCGGATGCGCCAGGTTTCGAATGACCTTGGAATCCTCCAAGCGATCCAGGAGCGCTTGAAGGAGCGAACGAAAGGCTCGATCCAAGCAGGTTGAATAACCTGGCTGGCACTCTGCCACGAGCATGGTGAGTTTCATCCCATTTGGCAAATCCCAATCCTTTCGGGAGCGGCAGAAACGTTTCAGCAAATGCGCCAACCTCCGCATTTGGGTTCCTTTGCCTTCCTGTTCTTGATTCCGTTCAATCACTAGATCATCAAACCAACGGTTGACCTGTGTTGGATCCGAAACAATCCAGGAATCCTCGCTTGCCAATTCGCGTACGGAATCGGTTTCATTAAGAAAAATTTTGCGGTAAACGGGAATGTCGACATGGTGTTTTTCTTTGTCGAGCTCCGCATAAAAAACTCGCACACAATTGGTGTAAAGCCGAGGTTGGCGTTTAAATCTTGGGTCCTTTAACGCATCTCGTATGCGCCGCTTTACATCCATGGCCGACAGCTCACTGCCATCTGAATCTTTCAGGTCGCTTTTCAAAAGAACCAAACCATCATCGATGTCATACTCCTCCTCCGCGAAACAAGTTTGGATAATGGTTTTCATGGCCATGGAGCCCTGAGGCTTAAAAGAACTCGATCCAATTTGCACACCCTCAATAAGATCGGGAAGGCGTGCAATCAATCGGTCGCGGTTGGCCTGGCGGTGCTTGAATAGTTTTTGTTTGAAGGTATCACCAAGGCGGACTTTTTGATCCCAAAACTCTTTAATCTGTTTGCTGTAATCGTACACTTGCAACTCCTTAGATATGTTTGAGGGGAGGGGGGCTTTATGAGGAAATCCCAATTTCCCGGCCACCATTAGATGGGAACTACCCATGCTTGAGTTCATCCTTGATGTCGCCTCACGGGGCCAAGGGATTACCCCTGGTTTCCGTACCCATCATCCGAAAGCAAGCCATCAGGGCACAAGTTCAGGAGCCCTGTTGGTTAAAAACAGATTGGCCTAGAATTGTTCACCCCTGGGAGCAAAAAAGCGCCGTCCCAAAATGAATAAAGGCAAAGTGAACATTTTCGGCCAGTTGGGTTTTCTTTTTAGAAAAGGGAGGCTGCACACATTGTCGAATCTTATTCCGAATACAATCACATCCCAACGGATTTGGGAGTCGCTGGAGCGGATCAATACTCTGTAAAAGGATGGAAGTAACCCCACCGAAACCATCAGAAAGACCTAAGAATTACCTCCGAGGGGGCGCTTCGGACGGGATTGAAACGAGCTTCCTGACTCCGTTTTTTCCCTGAATTTATGTCCGTCCAAGGGGGCGACTTGGACGGGATTGAAACATCAGCACAGCTTTCCATCCGGAGGTTTTCAACGTCCGACCGGGGAGTGCTTCGGATGCGGTGGAATCAGGGAAAATCAAAAGTTTTTGGCGCCCCTCCAGGAGCCCTAATGGAGTAGTCAAGAGGCGGGCGCCAGGAGTGTTTTCAACAATCTGAACTGAAGGAGTTTGGACAAGTCTCCAGCTTGAGGACCCGATACTATTGGCCGGGGACCCGTGGAGGTCGGTTTTCGTTCCGGCACACACTGCCGAGTCCTTGAGATGGGGGACGCGTCGTCGAGATTTGGCAGGGGAAAGCTGCTGGCATTCCCTCGTGGGCAGAGATTGGGAAATGCTTTGGGTGCTTGCCCGCTTTTTGAAGCCTTTTCCCTGTAAGCGGCTGTCTTGAGGCTTGGAACAGGCGGCTTTTTTTTAGATTTCAGTCTTCAAGGCGGTAAGGAATTACCGGGTAGCATTTGGTCAGGCGCACCCAAAAAAAAGCCGACTGCAAGTCGGCGATCCATGGGAAGGGAGGGAATCGAACCTCTGTCCCGCTGTCTAGATACATGGCTTCATTTGGTGGCGGATTCTAAAAAGATCGATTTCTCATGGGCTAATGAATCCGCGGCATAGGCCACGGCCGCTCGAATACCTTCTGTAAAGAGCGTGGGATAGGCCGCCAAGAGTCCATCTTCCGTGGCGCCCTCGCTTTGTTTGCGTAAAATCAGCGCAACCCCAATTCTGGTTCCGCGTATGACCGCCTTCCCCATCATGATTTTTGGATTGACCTCGATCCAATCAACCAGGTTCACGGCATGCTCAATTGTCCTCATGGGATCAATGTATCACAAGGAAACCGGCATATGCGCATCTACCCAACGAATCTACATGTCGGCGTCATGGGTCTGTGGGAAATTCTGTCTCGGAAACCTTTCCTAAAATTTGCCTTGCGGGTCGCTGCAAAATGATTATCGCAGTTTTTTCAGGGCTTCCAGCGCCTTGTCATTGAGACCGAAGCCGCCTCCAGGCGAGGTTCTTCCAGGCTTTTGGCTCTGGTCGGGGGCATGGCCCGCGGCTTTGGGACCGGGTTGGTGCGGACGGTCTTGCAGCAACAACAGCCTCCCGGTCCACCCGAATAACTGCCGGAATGCGTCCAAGTCGTAATCCCATTCCTGGAACGCCCACCTCAGTTCTTTTTCCGCAAGAAATACCTGGGCTTTAAAGGATTCTCCCCGTTGGAGATGGCCGCCCTGACCTTTCAGGAGGGCGGCTAGCAAGCGCAACAGCTCGGCTTTCAGGCTGGCGAGATCGCGCCGCGGCGTTCCCATAAAACCGGCGATCAGGGAAGACCATGTGGAGCGGGTTACCCGTGTTCCGCTGTCCCGCAGGCGTTCCGCCAATGTAGCGGCCGCATCGACGATATCTTTTCGGCAGTGGTTCATGGCCTGGGCTCCCCGAGTAGTTGGGCCAAGGCCTCCAAGGTTGGCGCAAATAAATCCGCCCAAACAGAATCCAACGCGGCCGCCACAAAGGAGCGGCATTGCTCTCTGCAGGCATCGCCGCACCACCGGCCGCGTTGTGGGGTGACCAAAGACAATACCTCCGGCTTTACGGAAACGGCGCCCAGGCCGTCGTACTTGGCGCCGCCCAGACGAAAGGGAAAGTCTGTAGTGAGGTCTTTTGAATTTCCCATGGCCAGCAACAGGCGTCCCATTTCGATGGGCGTCAGGTTGCGAAACCACAAACGGGTACGGAAGCGGCCCTTGTACCCCTCCCGGCTGACCTTGGTGGGTGGTCCGTAACGGGGGTCGCTTTTTCCCGGTTGCGAGTCGTAAAACCGGAACTCCCCCGCGTAAGGGCCTTTTGGCTCCCAGGGGGGTCGGACCTTCGCGATCACCTCATGGGCGGCGCCGTCTCCGTCCGCCACGGCGTCCGAGAAGCTAATTCTGCCTTGAACGCCCAGGCATCCAAAAAGCGAGCAGACCTCGCAATATGCTCTCTGATTACAAGGCTTGCCGCCCACCCCTTTTGGAGGGTAGAGCACACAGCCCTCGGATAGCATTTCATAATGGGTCCGGCAGGCGCCCTTGATCCCGGTCCCCGGGATGACGGGTGAACCGGAGCACCTTGCGGCCAAATGAATGGGAATCCCATGTTGAGATTCCAAACCGAGCTTTCCCGTGCCAGGCGCCACGATGTCCTCGCCCAGCGTGGTCAATGAAAGCTCGAGAATGCCATGGAGCTGGTCCGGGAGCAGGCGGCCATGGCCCGGATGTTTGGCCCGGCGGATGAACCTGCTCGCGGCCTTGGGTCTGGAAATATGGTAAATGGCCATGACGCTCCCTCAAGCCTTCAGATAATTTTTCAGCGGGCCTTCGATCAGCCGGTCGAAAAGCCAATCGACCGCCTTGCCCTCACAACGCGTTTCCCGGAAAAGTCCCGCTTCGCAATGGCGGAAGCCCTCGCGGTTTTCCAGGTCCAGGTTTTTTGCATCGAGATTGTATTCGGAAGATGCCGCACCCAACAGACCCGGAGGCGAATTGGCCAAAAAACGGAACTCTAGGCGGACATCTTGCAACCGAACCGTTCCCATGCCCCGAGATTTACAACCACCCAATTGAAAGTATCCGTCATGGAGATCGCGAAGCGCCTGAGCGGCAAGGCCAAGTTGCCAAAGGGCGAAGTTTTCGCCACTCAAATGCAATTCGAACCCCCCTGCGGTAACCACCTCGTTGTCGTAGAGCACGCCGTGTTTGGCGGATTGCAAATGCCGTTCGATGCCCACTCCCGTGCGCACTTCCGTCTGATTGGCTTCATGCTCATGATTGGAGGATGGATAGGCGTCGCCAAAGCGGAAACGGCCGGCCAACTGGAGGGAGCCCCAGGTGAAACAGGCGCTGCATTGGCGTTTGTGTGGGTAATGCGGGCCCACGTGATCTCTCGCGTATTTTCCGTTTCCACAACTCTTCGCATCCCGGCCTCGAGTGGGGTCACAGGCGAAACGGCCATGGCCGCGCAACAACCGTTCGGTATGGGCCCGCACCACGCCCTTTACCGAAGAGCCTGGCAAGTACACGGTGGATTGCCCATTGCGGGTGGTCCGCATGAACTCGATGTCCGCGATGGCCGGATCGAGCCCCGAATTTTGGCTTCGCAACAACAAGGGACCGTCGGGAACCAGGGTCATGGAAATCTTTACACTGTTTTGAAACTGGTCGAACATGGTTCACCTCAATCTTCGCCGAAACCGGGGGTTTGCCAAAGCTCGCCTAATGCATCGATGGGGTCGGCTAGCTGCTTGGAAACCGGTCCGAATGGTTTTTCTTTGGAGTCGGCTTTCACCTGAAGAATATCCCGTGCCGTTCGCCACAAAGGCGGAGTTGTCTCTACCTGAACCCATCCAAGGCCCCGGGCATTTTTCCCCCCAAGCAACAACATGCCCTGGTCGAGCATCCACAAGCTCTGCGCAATAAGGCCGACCTCGAAAGGCTCGGGATTGAGCAAGCGGACCGCACCCGTGAAGCGGGAACCCGCATCCACTACCTCGTAGGCAAACAAGCCGCCGCCGGATGCGGTGCGCGTCTCTCGGGAGATTGCCACCCCGTCGCGCAGGTCCGTATGGGCGGAAGGTCCCTCGCAAAGCAGGTCGGAGAACTGGACCCTTGCTCCATAGGCATGGCTGCCTTCTGGCCCCTCACCCCGTTCGCTCTTTTCTTTGCGCGACGCAATAGCCCCGAACAATCTAGATATGGGATCGAGTGTTTGCCAAAAGACTAGGAAGCGTCTGTGGTCCTCATTCTCCGGTTCTTTGCATGCTTCGACCGGGAGCATTTTGGCGAGCCCGGTGGACCGGGCCAAGGCCTCGAGACCCGACCGCAGCACGCCACGCAAGGAGCTGCCCGGAATCATGGGTCTTCCCAGGCCGTCCCGGATGATGGGTAACTCGCCGGGAGCCATGGACGTGTTGGAACCCGAGCCGATGTGCAATCCGGTTTTACAGGTGAGGCGCAGGTCAAAGGTCACGGCGCTTTTGAAAACCGCGTGATGGGTTGGCGCTACGGAGATACTCATCGTTTCCTCCTCTGCTCGCGGTACACCAGCCCATCCAGGTAAACATAGCGGCGGACCATGTACCCGAATAAGTGGCAGATGGCGTCCTGGCGGCTTTTTGCCTCCGGGTGCCGATTGCCGATTTCTTTTAACAGGGCCACTACATCCCCGCGGATGGGTCTCCAAAAGTTCTTAGTTGCCCACCTGGCCGCCTGGTAGTTGATGAAGTTGACCAGCACGGGGATTTCCGCTTCCTCGCCGGCGATCTTGATCATGTTGCGCATCTGAGATGCCTGATTGCGTTGGCGGCCTATCTTATCGGCAATCTTCTCCGCCTCTCGAACCAACCAGGATTTTTGCTCGTGGGTTAAGACCGTGGTCATGGGTGAACCTCCTCATACAATTCGAAACGCCCGCACCCACAAGGGGTGTTGAGGCCCACGCCCCGTCGCAGCTTGGGCAAGGCCAGGCTCAATAGTTCCCGCAAGTTTTGCTTGGGAACTCGGTACACAAAAACACTGCCCGCCCCAATGGCCAGGTACTGGGTTTTGAAGGGGCCTTTCCGGGAAGCATCCCCTTGGTAGCGCTGGTTGAAACCGCCGACCGTTTCCCGGTTGAGGAACAGCCGCATGGGGGCTTCCACCCGATCCGGCCACTCGGACAAGGGGTGGTCTTCGTTTTTTGCGGGAATATAGGCGGAGCGGGCAACCAGAACCAGGGGAAGGTCTCCTCTCGTGGGGTCAGGTGAAACATTCACGCCTAATTTCGCGGCCAACCGGGCGGTTTCGGCCTCCAATTGGTTGGCAAGCTTTTCGATCAGGATCATTTCCCGGCTCACCCGTTCTTCCAGATCGGCAGAAGTCTCCTCAAAAAATTCCAACCGGATCCGGCAGAGACCCAACCCGTGTTTCAGGCCGCCTCCAATCATCACGGTGGCTTGGCCAATCTTTTCTAACAATGCCGCCGCCCGAGGTTGCAGGTTTTCAATCCAGGAAACGAAGGAGACCGGCGCAAGCTCTCCTTCAGGATTAGAATCGGCAAAGTATGGTTCCAAACTCTCAAAAGAAAACAATTTCCCGGTCGCGGCGCTGCCTGTATAGCGATCCAGGGAGATGCGGGTTCTCGTGCGCACCACCAATCCATCGAGCACACGGGGCGGGGTGGGATCCGGACGGTAGTCGGGGTCATGAATGCTGGCGTAACCTTTCCCGCCCGTGTTTGCAAGGCAGTGATTTAGACGCTCGCGGGCGAGCTCTCGCACCAGGACATCCTTGAAAGTCGGTTTCTCCTGAGTTCTGGACTCGCGTGTGGTGGCCGGTCGAATCAACGGCTCGGAATCGGCATCTTGGACCGGCAATCCATCCCCAAAGGAAACATTTTCCAGAAAAAGGGCCTGGAAACCCTCGTTTTCATGGGTTTGTTCTTCCGGAACCAAGCCCGCGCGAATCAATGCCCAAGCCAGGGCGCCACGAATGGCGGAACCCCGTGGGAAGAACCTGGTCCCCCGATGGTTCCCCACCATCTGACCGTCGCCGAAAAGGGCCGGTTCCTCAAGAGTAAGGAGCAGGCGCGCGCGCGCCGCGGTTCCGGCATGTCCAAGGATTTCCTGTTCCTTGGAGGCGGCTTCATCCCTCCAATGGATTCGGATTCTCCCTCCACCACTGGACCTTCCGGAGCCAATGGCCTCGGTGGATTCCGTGGCGGCGCGCAACCACTGAATTTCCTTTTCAGCCAATGCTCCCATAAAGGTAACTTTGGCCTGGAAGACAATGGGTTCTCCCGGAGCGCATTCCTCCCTGAAATAGAGGTGCTGGTCCGCCGCGGAACCGCTAAAACGATCCAAAGCGAGACCGGCGCGTGTCCGCAAGGCTCGAGCGGCTTGCTCGGGTTCCAGGGGTAGAGCGTCGCTAAAGCGGAGCAATCCCGGTCCTGAACCATCGCGATCATCCGGCCGACCAGCATAACCGAACAAACGGGCGACCATATCCTTGGGCTGAAAAGCCTCACCCTCGGGAAGGCTCTCATCCGGAAAGGGACAGGCAACATTTTCACCATTTCCTCTTAATAAGGCTTCCAATTGCAAACGAACCGCGCCTCGAAGCGCTGTCGCGGGAATATAGGGCACATCCAGTTGGCCCATCCGCCGGGAAATGGTGCTGAGATGAACACCCATGCCAGCGCTTTTTCCGCCGGCAATCAAAAGTGCGCCTTCCAGGTTGATATCCAAAACCGCCACGAGCAATCTCCTTCGTTCTATCGCTTTTCGAGAAAGGGCATGAGCTCGACGCCATCGCCCAGCCAAGTTCCGGGGACGGACCTACCGGGCGTCGCGTCGATAAAAAACGAAAGTATGTTTTCTTGCCGGTACCATCCCGGCCCCAATGGTTCCAGCCATTGTTGGTAACTTTTTTCGAGCCGGGCGGCTTGGTAACAAACAAAGTTGGCAAAAACATCGGCGCCCTCACGCGCGGCGTCGCGCAATGCATAAACTTGAGAGTGGGTGACGCCCGCCAGCTTCTCACACAGTTCTTCCAACTCCCCGTGGCTATAAGGTCTCAGGCTCAGACGGAAGCGGGCGTCCGCGCTCGCGTAGGCCAATTCGCGCGCATCCTCCAGGTCCTCCGCCAAGGGAGACGCATCTGAAATCACGGCAAAGTCGACGAAGCTGTTTTCCTCGCCGCGGTAATAGCGTTTCTTGGCGTTTTGCTGAAGGGCTTTGGCCAGGGCGTATTGGTATTGAACGGGGTATTTACAATCGCAAATCACCAATCCGGTACCCGTGGTAATGCCGGTCCGGTCCATACCTTTCTTTTTAAAATATTTGGTCCATTCGGGCTCATGCGCCAAAGCCTCATCGAGCCAACCCGGCAATTGGCGGCAGACTTTAAGAGCCAGGCTCGCGGGCAGAATCCAAATCTTTTCATCGCCGCCGCCGAGCACATCCAGAATCAGATTCTGCTCAAATTTATAGGATTGGGCTAATGCCGAAACCTTGCTACTCGATACGTCAAACGCCTTCTTGACCAGGCCGCTTACGAGGCGAAGCTCGGACAGAGAAGCCAAACCGGCAAAAAAGCGGCCCATGGCATTGCCATCCGTATAAAGAAACCCCAAATAGTTATTTTTGACTTGCTTGGGGTTGCATTCTCTCCATTCATCCATTAGATCCTGAAAGCTGACGCCAGCGGTCAACCTTTTCCCAACTTCCCAACGTGCAACGCAAGGCCGACATAGAAATAGGGGCATATTTGCATCGGGCCGCCAATGACGGCAATCTTGGGTTCCCGCGCGGTCGCGACAGGAAACACAACGGCGCGGCGTGGACTCGGGAACGGTTTGAACGGAAACTCGCTCTTTATTTCGTCTTACCCGGTCACGCAAACGCGTTAACACGGCCCGCGTTCCCGAAAGTAAACGAACGTCCTCGTCACTTTTCTGGAGGGGCGTGGGATCGTTGAGCATATCTTCCGGTTTCACGGTGAGGACCGCGGTGGTGACGCTGAGAGCGCCCTCGGACCTCTGAACGAACATCTTTTCGATCTCATCGCATTTGGCCGCACCCTTACCCGCGGGCAAAAGCAACAACCCCTCGCCCCCGCCGGAGAAGACAGTGGCATAGGGATTTTTTGTTTCGATGTCCCTGTTTAGATCGTTAAGAATTTTCGATCCGCCCCTAATGACAGGAGGCCTGG
This sequence comes from Acanthopleuribacteraceae bacterium, assembly GCA_041940685.1. Classification (GTDB taxonomy): domain Bacteria; phylum Acidobacteriota; class Holophagae; order Acanthopleuribacterales; family Acanthopleuribacteraceae; genus JBGTRP01. The sequence goes on along the minus strand of JBGTRP010000094.1, from coordinate 3,080 downwards.
AAGAATCGAAGATAAAACCTCCAATTCGGTCGGTGTCGAAGATCACCATATCGAAGCTGACCTTTCCCCCCGTGACAGCCTCGACCTGCCGCCGGTTTCCAGATCCGTGAATCACCGCTTGGATCAATTTTTCCAGCGCCTTCTCATCCAAAGAGGCGCCGGCCAGGGCCTTCGCGGCCACGGTTTCCAGGGGCTGTTTGGAATTTTGGGGTTCTCCGGACATATCAGCACCTCACGCCGTCTTGGATCGGTCTTGCTAATATGAGAAAAACTCAAACCCTGATTTTTGTTCACCCAAAAAATTTTTTTTGCGAACCAAACCCGAAAGGCATTGGCGTTCAATGACTTTCAGGGATTATTTTTTCGTTAGTTTCCCGATTGCCACTGTTTTCGGGAGGTTTACCCGCTGAAAAGTGAACATTCCCCCATGGATCTGTTTTGTCTTTGGTAGGCGGCAACCCTGGATCCTTTCAAAAGCCCCCCAAACAGTAATTTTCAGCAGCGTGACGCCGCACCTTCCCAATCAGCAATTCATGACGGAGACCCACGAACAGGCGCTATCCATCGAGTGGGGTTGGAAACCTGGTTCGCTCTCCTCTTCCCTTTGCTTCGTCTTTTCTCCAGTCTATTTTCGTTTTAGGATAGATGGATTCATGATTCAAAGGGATGGGAAACTTGGGGCTTTCCAAAAAAGACGTCGATGAATTGTACCGTCTCCATTACACGGAGATTGTCGAATTCATCCAGAAACGGATAAAAAACCGGCAAGTAAGCGAGGACTTGGCTCAGGACACATTCGTAAACGCCTACAAAGCCCGGAAACGCTATAAAGAGGCCCGCAATGTCCGGGGCTGGCTCTTCACGATCGCCAGACATCTTTTTCTCAACCATGTTAACCGGCAAAAGCAAGTCCAGACCCTTCCCGAGGAGATAGGGGCCGATGAGAGCCGGCAAAGCGATCCCTTTACTCGGTTGCTAGACCAACAACAGGAAGCGCGCCATCGGGAACTGCTCGATGCGCTTCCAACTCAGCAACGGCAATGTCTTGGCTTATATTATGATGGACTGAAGTATCATGAAATTGCGAAGAAGTTGAAGCTCAACATGAACACGGTAAAAGCCCATATCCACAAGGCCAGAGCATCCGCGAAACAATTGCTGAAAGAAAACCCGGAACCGCCACCCGGTAAGGAGCGGCCGTGACCCACAAAGGCAAAACTCTCAAAGATCTTCTTTTGAAACGGATATCCCGTGAGGAAGCCGCGCTCCGGCAACATCCGGATGTTGCCGTGTTGGCCGATTACCTGGACGATCTCTTGACCGAGCCAGAAGTGGAGGAGATCCGAGAGCATCTTTCAATATGTAGGGCGTGCCGGAAAGAGCTCGATCACTTGGATGAACCCATGGAAGAGGTCGAGGCATACGCGAATCTGCCCGCCGAGGAAAAAGCACGCCAGAGGATGTTATTGAATCCGGCCCTCAATCAACGCAAACCCCTCTACCAGCGCCTCGGCTTTGCCTACGCTCTCGGGTTCATAATGCTTTTGGGCTGGTTGGGAACCCTGTGGCGTGGCTCGTCACCGGCAGCGTTAACCAATCCCGACCAGGCCTATCTATCCCCCATGTCCACGAGCGCGCCCAGAGAAACCGTTCCCCAACAAGAAATCGTACTCGAGGCGGACTCTCCAGGTCTTCTGCTCACTCTCAACTTGAGCAATATGGAAGGCTTTTCAGCTTACGTTCTTGAAATCTATGAGGACCCACGGCCCGAACAACCGCGAAACAAAGTCCGTGGCCTGACCCGCAAACGCGGCGGTAACTTTACAGTCTTTTTGCCTCGGGAAATGCTCGCGGAGGGCGACTTTTGGTTCGTCATCAAGGGCGCGCGCGGCCCGCTCGTTGAAGAGCTGGCAGCCTACCAGGCAAAGGTGCTTTTGCCTTGATCATGGATCAGTGCGTCCCTACAGGCTTGCGTGCCGCTTCTCTCTTGCTGTTGATTTCCTTGGTGCTGATGCCAGGTTGTGGCCGCCGGGAAAAACAGGCAAGCGTCTTGATGCCCGGTGAGCCCGTTTCGTTTCCACTGTCACAGGGTTCGAAGAAGGACTTTCGCGTCAAAACGGAGGACGGCCAATTCCTCCGTGGCAAGGTGGACCAGAACGGAACGGACATCGCTTTGACGATAACCACTCCCGAGGGCGAGAAACTTTACCTCGATGGTTTCACCTCGTGCTACGGCGACGAACCATTCGGCCTATTGATTTCCAAAAACGGCTGGGTCCATCTGGAAATACGGGCTCTCAAGTTTACGGGAAAGGTGATTTTGAAAACGGAACCCTTGCGCCTCGCCACGGAAAAGGATAAGGCCTTTGACGAGGCGTTCCGGGCCAGGGTCCGCGCCGGCAGCGAAAAGTCGTTTCAAGCCGGTCTGCCATACTACCGAATAGCGGGAAACGCATGGGGGAAAGCCGGGGAAACGGGTCTCGCCGCGGAAATGATGGCCTGGCAAGCCTATGGCGTACGGGCGGAGGGGCGGAATGATGAGGCCCTCCAGCTTTTGGCCGGGGCGGCGCGCGAGCTACGGGCCGCCGGCGACTTACCACGAGCCGTCACGGTCTTGATCGAGTTGGGCGCATTGCAACGCCGCTTGGGTTACCCGGACCGTGCCGAACAAAGTTACCGCGACGCCATCTCGTTGGCGGAGAGGGGCAAGTTGCTATGGCTTCAGGGCGAGGCATGCCGTTCCCTGGGCGTGTTGAAATCAGAGGCCGGACTTTTGCACCAGGCGCTTTTTGCCTACCAGCAGGCCATCTCCATTTTCGAGCAAATGGACGCCAGCGAACGCCGCGCCGCCACGCTCAGCAATTTGGCCAGCGCCTATACCCTTACCGGCGCGCTCGACCAAGCCGAGGCTGCTCTGGAAAAAGCCCTCGCGGACCAACGGCCGCTCGGACCCAGCTATCGCCTCGGCCTCACCCTTAGCCGTAAGGGCAGGGTGCTCATGTTGCGCGATCGCCACCAAGAAGCCTTGCAGGTTTTGGAGGAAGCGGAACGTGTGTTGCGGCGTTCAAAACGGCACAACG
>JBGTRP010000093.1:0-13697 GCA_041940685.1 Acanthopleuribacteraceae bacterium | reverse complement strand
GCACCCGGTTCGGGCCTCGTTCCGGGCCGGGATTTTCCCGCGCCCGCCGCCAGCCGGCGTTCGGCTCGAATACGCGATCGGTGTTGCCTAAAAAATTGAACAGCATCGCGGGCCGTGGGACCGACCTCAGACGGGCGCGCACCTGGGGATCGGCGCTGAGGAAGCGTCCGATGCCGAAACCGATCCCGTTGTTGGGGACCGAGCGCAATCCTTGTTTGACGGCCTTGAGCGTATCGATCATCCGCTGGGCCGGGTTCGGGGAGCGCGAAGCTTCGATTGCGAGGGGGAACAATGCGGTGAACCAACCGCAGGTGCGGCCGAGATCCACATCCTTGAACAAGGGCTCCCTACCGTGGCGCTCCAAGTCCAACCAAACGAAGGAGTGGTTTTGCCGATCGGCCTGGGTCAGGACGAGCGCGGTCAGCAGCAACTCCTCGGGCCGCGCGCGCAGGGAGGCGGCGACCGGCCCCGTCAGGGTTGCGGTCAAACCTCTTTGCAAGGAAAGACTTTCACGGTCGCTGTTCACCACCAAATCAGGGCCCTTGCCGGATTTGCCGTTGCCATTCATTTCGGGTGGGGGAAGTTCGGCCATGGAGGACCAGAATGGAACCTCGGCCGCGAACGCCTCGGACCGCGCGAATGCGCGCAGTTTTTGCGTCCATTCCCGGAAAGAGGCGCTTTTGGCCTGCATGGGCGGCTTATCTCCGCTGGCGTAGGCCCGGTAATTCAGTATCAAATCCTCGACAAGGATCGGCCAAGAAACGCCGTCCACCGCGAGGTGGTGGATGACGAGCAACAGGCGGGAGGCCGCCCCCGCGCCAAAATCAAAATAAGCCGCCTTTAGCAAAAGACCGGAACCCAAATCGAGACCGGCCTGAAACGAGGCCGCGAGCCTTTCCAACGCTTCCTGGCGTTGCTCCGGTGGGAGATGGGATAGATCCTTCTTCTCCAGAACCGGCTGATCGGGCAATCCCGCGTAGGACTGGGCCCATGCGCCCTTGACGTTCCGAAACCGCAACCGAAGCGAATCATGGCGCTCGATCAGAGAAGCCAGCGCCCGCTCCAAGGCTTCGACCCGCAAGTCGGGCGGGGTTTCCAGCAACAGGGATTGATTGTCATGGTGAAGGTCCTCGCCGCCAAGCTCGAAAAAATATTGTTGTATGGGGGAAAGGGGCGCCTCGCCCCGTAAAACAACGCGCTCAGCCATGGGCGCTTCCGCCGCGGTTACATGAGGCGCAAGGCCGGCCAGGGTGGGGTGCTGAAAGAGCTGCTGGGGCGTGATGGCGAGGCCCTCGCCGCGTGCGCGCGCAACCACCCGCATGGCCAGTATCGAATCGCCCCCAAGGGCGAAAAAGGAATCGTGAATGCCCACGCGCTCGAGTCCGAGCAGGCCGGCCCAGATCGAGGCCAAGGCCTGTTCAATCCTATTGCGAGGCGGATGGTATTCGCCGACCGGCGCCAGCCGATCCGCGCGCTTCGGCGCGGGCAGCGCCTCGCGCCTGATCTTGCCGTTTTCGGTCAGCGGCCATTGCGCCATGGAGACAAAGGCGGCCGGCAGCATGTGCTCGGGGAGGCTTGCTCTCAAGGCCTCGGCGAGAGGTTCTGCCTCGAACGGGGTTCCCTCTTCCATTTGGACATAGGCGCAGAGCGTGGGGTGGGGGCCCATGTCTTCGCGGGCAAGCACCACCGCATCGGCCACGCCCGACGCTCCGGTCAGCACATGTTCGATTTCCTCCAGTTCGATGCGGAACCCTCTGATCTTGACCTGAAAATCCTTTCTTCCAAAAAAGTAGATTTGTCCGTCCTGGTCCAGGCAACCCAGGTCCCCGGTTTTGTAAAGCCGCACGGCGGGTTGAGGGCCCAGATGGTCCTCCGCAAAAGCGGCGCTCGTTTTCTCGGGGTTCCCCAGATAACCCCGGCCCACGCCCGGGCCGGCAACGCAAATCTGGCCCTTTACGCCCAATGGGCAGAGCCGCATGGCCTCGTCGAGGATGTAAACCGCGAAATTGCGGATGGGCCTGCCGATGGAAATGGTTTCGGATTCGGGCGGCTTCGTCATGATGTAATGGGTGACATCGTCGGAGGCCTCGGTGGGACCGTAGGCATTGACCATGGGGATTCGGGGAAAGGTCTGAAACCAGCGTGACACAAGCGCGGGCTTGACCGTTTCGCCGGTGACCATCAGGTAGCGAAGATTTCGGAAGGACCAGGTCCCGCTCGCTCGCGCGACTTGGTCTAGGAAGGCGCTTAAATAAGAGGGCACCAGCTCCAGAATGGTGATCGCGTCGGCTTGGACCCGTGGGACGAAACGCGCGGCGTCGAGAACCCGTTCATTGTCATAAATGACGGTTCGCCCCCCGCATGCCGGGGCCGCGAAGAATTGCCAGACCGAAATATCGAAGCAATGAGAGGCGTTTTGCGCCACGACCGATTCCCCGCCCAGATCGAGATCTTCGATCTTCGCGCCCATATGGTTGGCCATGCCCAAATGCTCCACCATGGCGCCCTTGGGTTTTCCGGTGGAGCCCGAGGTGTAGATGACATAGGCGAGGTGCCCGGGAAGCGGCTTGGCGGGCGCCCGATCTGCTTTAATCTTTCCAACGGGTATTTTCAGGGAGCAAGGGCGAGTGACTACGACAAGTTGGTTCAACTCCCGGCGCGCATTTGCTGCCGGTTCGTGATCGGTTAGCAAAACCAGCGAAAGCCCGGCGTCCTGGATGACCGTCCGCGAGCGCTCCCAGGGGTATCGCGGATCGAGAGGCACGTAGGCGGCGCCAGCCTTCCACACGGCCATGATCGCGGTCGCCATTTCGATCCCGCGTTCCCCGAAAATGCCGACCAGATCGTCGGGCCTGAAATTATGCTCGCGATGCAGAGCATGCGCGAGTTGGTTTGCCCGCGCCACCAGCGCGGAAAGGGTGAGCCATCCCTCGCTGAAGACCAGGGCCACGCGGTCCGGGGCGTGTTCGGCGCGCGCGTCGATGTCGTCCAACAGCGTGTGCCCGGGTTTCATGGGAATGCTCGGCCCATTGCACAGGGCCAGAATCGATCGTTTCTCTTCCCGGCTCAGGATAGGTAGGGAATCAAGATTTCGATAGGGATTTTCGGCCATGCCGCACAAAAGGGTGGTGAGGTGGCCCACCAAAGTCCTCGGGTGTTGGATCAGCCTGTCATCAAACTGGAGTTGAAGGCGAATGCTCGGCCCCGGGGTTACCATCCAGGTGAGAGCGTGGTGGTTGGGCTCCGCGAACTCGAGATTCTCCAGGCTCGGCAGCTCGGAGTTTTGAAACGCGGCCGGGTCCAAGGGGTAGTTCTGCACGATCAACAGGCTTTCAAAAAGCGGCGTTTGCGCGGGGACCTCGCTCCATTTTTGGATATCGGCCAGGGTGGGATAGTCGAATTGCTCCCTCTTGGCCTGCGCCGCGCGAATGGCCTGCAGCCAAGGAACCAGCGGACTGTCAGAAGGCGCTTGAATGCGCGCCGGAATCGTATTGATGAACAAGCCCAGCATCCTCTCCACGCCCGGCAGATCCGCGGGCCGGCCCGAAACCGTAACGCCGAAGACCAGGTCCCGTTCCCCGCTGTAATGCCGCAATTGCAGGGCCCAAGCCGCTTGGATCAAGGTGCTGAGGGTGATGCGGTGCTTTTGCGCCAGGCGGAGGAGGGCCTGGCTGAGCGCTGGATCCAATCCTTCTTCATGCTGGCGCTGGTGACCGGAGGCGCGGTCCAGGTTTCTCGGCGGAGCGATCGAGGGCGCGATCGGGTGGGGCGCGTGAAAACCGGCCAATTCATGGCGCCAAAAGCGCTCCGCATCCGCCGGATCTCTTCCTTTGAGCCATTGGATGTAGCGTTTGTAGGGCGCCGCGGGCGGAAGGGGCGTCACGCGCCCCTTGAGGAGGTCCTGGTAAAAGCCGAACAGCTCTTCCAGAATGATCGACAGGCACCAACCATCCAAAATCAGATGATGTTGGCTCCAGCAGAACCGGTAGCGGTCAGAATGGGTGCGAACCAAATGGACCCGGGTCAATGGCGCTTGATCCAATTGAAAACCCCGCGCACGGTCTCCATTCAGCAAGGCGCGCCAGGATGTCTCCTGATCCGGAACGGAAAGCGACCGCCAATCCTCGTAATCCCAGGGCAAATCCACGGACTTCCGCACCACCTGAACCGGGTTCTCCACGCCTTCCCAGTAGAAGGAAGTACGCAGCACCGAATGGCGTTCGACCAGCATTTGCCAGGCGCGGCGCAGCAATTCCGGAACCAGTTTGTCGCCTATTTCCCCGGTCCACTGATTGAAATTGGGGTCGTTGCCCTGGTCCAACAGGCTCTTGGAGAGCATGCCCTTTTGCATGGGTGAAAGTGGGTAAATATCGGCAATCATTTCATCGAGATCCGGGCGTTTAGGATTTGAGTTTGGCGATCAGGCCGTCCAGGGCTTCCTGGTCGAGTTGTGCATCGGGGAAATCCGATGGCGTGAAACTTTCCTGTTTCTGGCCGAGGCAATGGCGAATGAGGGATTCCAGGTGGTTCTGGAAACCCTCCGCGAGGCGTTGAACCCTTGCATGGCGGTGTAGCTCTTGGCTGAAGACCCATTCGCTACGCAGGCAGCCCGCGCGAATCATGCAACTGATTTCCAGCCAATGGGAACGCTGGTTTTGCGGCGACTGCTCGGGGCCGCGACCTTCCTCGGCGGGCCGCCAGTCGGATTCTTCGGCCAGAACGCGGTCGGTTTGACCCAGATAATTAAACAGGATCTTGGCGTTGGCCGGGGGAATGGCCTTTCTCCATCTCAGCAAACCGTAGCCCAGGCCGTTGCGGGGAATGGCCCGTAGCCTTTCCTTGACGTTTCTGATGAGCGCGCCGAGGTCGGATCCAGGCGTCCTTTCCAAGTAAACGGGATAAAGCGATGTGAACCAGCCCAGGGTTCGGGAGAGGTCGATATTTTCGATCAAATCCTCCCGTCCATGACTCTCCATATCCAGCAGCAAGGCATGTTCGCCGCTCCAGTCCGAAACCGCCAGGAGCAGCGCGCTTAACAACAGGTCATTGATTTGGGTGTGGTAGGCGCGGGGCGCCTCCCGCAAAAGGGAATGGGTAAGCCCGGCATCCAGGGAGGTCTCCACCTTTGCCTGGCTGGATACCTTATTTGCCGACTCGTTCGGAGGGGCGTCCGTGGGAAGCCGGGGCTCCGGGCGTTCCACCAGCCTTTCCCAGAAGGCGATTTCCGCCTTGTCTTCCATTCGATAGGAACCCAATTCTCCGGCCCAGCGTCTCAGGGATGTGCTCTTTGGCGGCAGCTCCGGGGGTTGGCCCCGGGCATGGGCCTTGTAGAGCCGAAGGAAATCTTCCACCAGAATCCGCCAGGAAACCCCGTCCACCAACAAATGGTGGATGACGATCAATAGACGGGTGGAGCGGCCGAGAGAATCCTGGAACAGCACCAGACGGGCGAGCGGGCCCGTTTCCAGATTGAAATCGCTCTGGTGGAAGGCCGCCCGTTCCTCCAGATCATCCACGGCTTCCACGAAAAAAGCGGTTTCATCACCCGCTTCATCGATCTGTAAAGAAGGCTCGCCCCCTGGATCAACTACCCTTGCGCGAAGCCCGTCATGGCGCCGGCAAAGATCGGTCCAGGCCCGCCGGAGCGCGGTTATGTCCAAATCCATGGGCGTTTGCAGCAACACCGACTGGTTGTAATGATGGGGATTGGCCAATTTTTGGGCAAAAAACCAGTGTTGGATAGGCAAAAGCGGCAACGGCCCCGACGCGGGCTCGTTTTCCGCTTGGATCGGGCTCGCGTCTTGGGCCACACGCGCGAGCTCGGCAATGGTCTGAAACTCGGTCAGTTGTTTGGGAACCAGTTTGATGCCGGCCGCATGGGCCCGCGCCACCATTTGGATGATGAGGATGGAGTCGCCGCCCAGTTCGAAGAAATTATCGTGGATCCCGGGCCGGTCCACTCCCAGGACCTCCGCCCATATGGTCGCAAGCGTGCTCTCCGTGTCGGTGGTCGGCGCATGATAGGCGTCCCCCGCCTCGGCATTGCGTTCCGGCTCCGGTAAAGCCTTGCGGTCGATTTTTCCGTTCGCCGTGAGCGGCATCTGATCAAGGAAAACAAAAAAGGTGGGGACCATGTACTCGGGTAGTCGGGCCTTGAGGTGGTTTCTCAACTCTTCAGCCTCGAGTCCCCGATCCGGCGCGAGATAGGCTACCAGCCGCTTTTCTCCGGAGGCGTCCTCCTTTGCCAATACCGCGGCCTGACTCACTCGTTCATGGCCGGAGAGCACCGCCTCGATTTCGCCCAATTCGATGCGGAACCCGCGGATTTTCACCTGCTGGTCGGCCCGTCCGATCAACTCGATGTCGCCATCGGTGAGCATGACCCCTAAATCGCCGCTTTTGTAGAGCCTCCCGCCAACTTGATAAGGGTCGGGCGCCAGCGCCGCCGCGGTGAGATCCGGCCGGTTGAGGTAACCTCGCGCAAGGCCCGCGCCGGAGATGCAAATCTCTCCGGCCAAACCCGTGGCTACCGGACGCAAGGCCTGATCCATCAAGAACATGGCCGTATTCGAAATCGCTTTTCCAATGGGGACCCGCGGCCCAAGCGGCCGCTCCTCTCGCACCCGAAAATGGCTGGCGCAGACCGCGGCCTCGGTGGGTCCGTACGAATTGAAATACACCCCGGTCCCTCCATAGTGAAGCGCATCCTCCACCCTGGCCACATCGCCGGCGGTGAGAATGGTCCTCACCGCGCCTAACCGCTTTCGGTCGAGCGCGTTCAGGTAGATGGGCGGCAGGGTGAGCAGGGTGACCTCATGGCTCTCCAGGTATTCCGCAAAGAGCGCGGCATCCTCAATGATTTCCCTGGTGGCCATGATCAGGGTTGCCCCCGAAAGCAGGGCCGCAAAGATTTCAAACAGCGAGCTGTCGAAGGCGAAGGCGTAGAATTGGGAAACCCGGTCTTCCTCCCCGATCTGAAAGGCCTTTAGATGATGGTGGATCATGTTCACGAAGGCGCGATGTTCCAGCACCACGCCCTTGGGTTGGCCCGTGGAGCCGGAGGTGTAGATCATGTATGCCGCTGAAGAAGAAACCATGGGAACGGGCGGAAGCCTGGCCGGTTCCAGGCCGCGTAGCTGGAGGTCCAGGGCGAACATGGGCGTTTCATAGAGCCCCGCCAATTGCGGCAGGAAGTTGGAGTGGACCAGCAATACACGCGCCCCCGCGTCCCGGATCATGAATTGCAAGCGCTTGGCGGGGAAGCCCGGGTCCAGGGGCAGGTAGGCGCCGCCCGTCTTGAGGATGGCCAGCAAGCCGATGATGGCCAACTCGGAACGATCGCATAACAGGGCCGCGGTCTCACCCGGACGCAGGCCATGGGTCTTCCTCAGGTATTGGGCCAGCCGGTTGGCCTGGTCGTTCAACTCCCCATAGGTCAACCGATTGCCCGGAGTTCGCACCGCTTCTTTTCCAGGAAGGTTCTTCGCCTGCCGCTCGAACCACTGGTGGATAGTGCGCTCCTGAGGAAATTCCCGCCTGTTGGTTGTCAGCGCTTCCAGGAAAAAGCGCCGCTCCTCCCGAGCTTCAAGCGGATTCCAGTCGGCAAGGGGACGGTCTACATCCATCAAGTCCTCACAAAGGCGGTTGAGCTGGCGTAGGAGGAGTTGGAGAAACTCGGGCGCGGTCCCGCGATTGGCCGCAAATTTTAGCGCCAAACCAGGTCCGCGCTCCAACTGAATGACCCAATCGTAGCCCGGTGGCGCCGATGCGGCGTGAATGTTGGCAAAGGAAAACAAGACATGAGTGCGTGGCGGGCGGTCCCGCTCCAGCAGCACGGTCGGAAGGTCGGCAAAGGGAAAATCCTGATAGCTGTAACTGGCGGAGATGGTTTGGCCCACCTGTTTGATCCAGGCGCGGATGTCCGCGGTTGGATCTTGTCGCGCGATCAGCGGTACGCTTTCCCCGATCATGCGCGCGCGGTTTCCCCGACCGAGCGGAGGCGTATCGACCTGAACCCAATTTGCTCCGCGATAGAGTTGGAGCAGGTGGATTAGCGCCGAGGACACAATGACGAATACGCCCAGGTCCTGCCGCTTGCCAAGCTCTTCCAAGCGGGCGCGCGCCCTGTCGCTGAACTCCATGCGCGCGGAGGATTCCCTCTCACCATTGGGTACGGAGCGCCAATGGCAGGGCGGGGCGAAGTCCTCAGTCGCGGTTTGAAAGGCTTGCTTCCAGAAAGCGGTATGTTCCTTGAAAGCCTCGCTGGTGAACAGTTTGTGAGATGGTTCCATGAAATAGCACCTACAGGAAAGGAAAGACCCCGACGGGAAAACCCGCGCTCAGTCCGCCTCGACCAGGATTTCTTTCTCACCGAAGAGATACTCCGCGGTGATGTTGCGCGTCCGGCAAGCCTCGATCAGTTTGCCGGACTGGATGATGGGATTGGCGTCCTCGCCGAGCTCGTTGTCGAGAATATGCCGCAGCCAGGGCTCCTGGCCCATGGCGTAGACATAGACCTCCTTAAAGCCGAATCGGGCCACCAGGGCGTTGGCTTCCTCGAAGTTGCAGCCCCGCGCGCGGCGCGCCTTGTCGATCCCGCGTTCGGGCGGCTCGGGGAAAAGGGGACCATAGGCCCAGGAAAGAGGCGCGCCGTCGCACTCCATGCCCAGGAACAGGGTGTCCATATCGCCGTAAAGCTCGTGCAGGTGGTCGTAAAGCTTTGGATCGATGTTGCAGGAATCCGCCAACGCCAATATTTTTTTGCCCCCCAAGCGGATCAAATAACAAGTCTTGCTCTGGATGGAGAGATCGTGATGTTCGCCGAGAAAGGGCAAGGCCGCGATCGCGCCGCCTGGTATCGGGATTTCCTGAAGATCGCGCATTTCAATCACATTGGCGAAGCCCAGGTTTTGCAGCGCCAGTTGCAGGGAGGGGTCTTGCAGGAAGCCATCCGCGTTCCGCGGCACCAGGAAACATTCGGTTTTGTGGCGCAACTGCAACATGGTTTCCAGCAGGATATGGTCCTGGTGCGCGTGGGTGATGAGCACGTAATCGATCCTGTCCGGCAAGTCGAGGTAGGTATAGCGCGAGAGATCCGCCTCGTAGGTGTAGCTGAGGATGGGGTCCAGCAGGATGCTCACTTGCGCGGACTCCAACAGAATACAGGCATGGCCGAAATAGCGGATACGGAAGGCGTCGCCCCGATATGGCTCGTATTCGGGGGGCGGCGTTTCCGTGAAGAATTCTCGAAACAGGGTTTCCTGTTCGGGGGTCACGCCCAAATGCTCTGCCGCGGACTCGAAGCTGGCCGGTGTTTTTTTCATTTGGAACAGGGCGTCCAGGCTGGAGGACGCGAAGGGGATGGGTAGGCGCAAAACCTCGTCTTTTGGAAGTCTGGGCGTGCTGAGTATGAATGGCCGGCCACGGTCGCCGTCGATCCTGGAGAGCCCGATGCTTTGCGCCTCCAAAGAATAATAAGGACTTTTGTAAAGCAGGGCTTCCAACAGCCTGAACGAGGGCTGGTGATTGAGGTCGTAGACCAGCTCCACGTAGCCCCGTAAGGGCGCGGGGATCTCCGCGTAAAGCGGTTGTAACGGCATGCCTCGCGCTTTTTCGCGCAACAGCCGGTTCAGGGACTTGAGCGCCTCCGCGAACCGCAGCAATGGCGCCTGGCTCTCCCGCGTGGTCTGAATCAGGCTTCGCACTTCTTCGACCCGTTCACCGCCCAAATCGATAAAGGGTCCGCCGCGCATGGCGGGGTCCTGGATCGCGGCCACGTGTAAAAACGGCGAGTGTACGTAAGAGGTCATGACCGGAAGATAGCGTTCCGACAGATTGAGCGCCGCGGTAGCCGGTGGGATCAGGTGGATCCAGACATACCAATGGTTGAAAAGCGGTTCCACCTGGATGTTCTGCTTCAGGTAAAGCCGGGTTTTGGAGCTTGGGTACATGGATCGGTTCTCCAGGGTCGGTATTCGATTCGGATGGCGGCTCATAGGCCGAGGTCAATGGTGATTTTCTCGCGCTGGGAAGGGGCGGGCGCCTCGCCGAGCGGGATTGCCGCGCTCCGGATCTCAGGATTCGCGGTGACCTCCGCCACCACGCGGCAGAGCTCTTTGCCCATCTTGGCCGCGGTTTCAGCCCGAAAAAGAGCGCCGTTGTAGACCAGGGTCATATCCAGCCGGCCGTCGGCCACCCGTCCCAGAAACCAGAAATCCGTACGCGCCTCGGTGTGGCGCGTTTCCGGGTCTTCGCCGCCTTTTTCCCAAACATCGAGATAGCGAGATTCGACCTCCTTTTGGGCCGAGGACTGGTTTTGCAAGGTCAGGCCCACGTCGAATAAGGGGTTTCGGGCCATGTCCCGTTTCAGCTTGAGATCCTCGACCACCAGGTCGAAGGGATAGGCTTGATGGGCGTAGGCGTCCAGGGTGGTTTGACGGACCCGCTCCAAAACCTGAAGGAAGCTGTCCTCGCCCTGGATTTGGTCGCGCAGCGCCAAAATATTTAAATAGGGGCCAATCTGGTTTTCCAATTCGTCGCGTACCCGTCCGGCAATCGGTGCGCCGACGATGATGTCCTCTTGTGCGCTGTTGCGGTGCAGCAACAGCTTCAAGGCGGCCAAAACCCCTATGAAAAGGGTGGCGCCATGGGCGCGCGTCAAGGCATCCAAATTGTCCAAATCAGAGGCGGAAACCTGAAATCGATGGGTCTCACGGCGGAAGCCCGAGCCTTCTATTCGGGGGAAATCTGTAGCCAGCCGGAGCCTCGGCGGCTTGGGACCCAGATGATTCAGCCAATAGCGGCGCATGGCGCGCGCCGGTTCGCCGGCCAGAAGCCGGTTGTGCCAAGCCGCGTAGTCCTTGTATTGGAAGGGTAGGGGGCGGAGTGGGTTTTCACGGCCGTTTTCGTGGGCGTCATAAAGCGTTTTCAAATCGTTCAGCAGGACCGTCGTCGACCAGCCGTCGCTGATGATATGGTGGACCGAGCACAGGCAGAGGAAGCGGTCAGCGGCCAGCTTGAGCAGGTGAATCCGCGCCAGGGGCCCCTTCTCCAAATCCATGGCGGTCTCCGCCTCTTCGCGCTCCAAGGTCTTGATCGCGGCGTCCACGTCATCGCTCCGGCTCAGATCCCGGATCTTGAAAAAGGGCTTGGCCTCGGGCGCGGGGATGATCCGCTGTCGAGGCTCCCCATCTTTGATGAAAAAAAGCGTGCGCAAAATTTCGTGACGCTCCAAAAGGGACTTCCAAGCCGCTCGAAAGCTGTCCGGGTTCAGCGCGCCGCGGATCATATAGGAAACGGGAGCGCCCTTGCCGGCTTGTTCGAATTGGTCCTGCACCCAGAAACGTTTTTGAGCATGAGAGCAGGCATAATCCGACGCCCGGGGCAGGGTCGCGATGGGAGGAAGGGGCTCCGCCTGCCTCGATGCGAGTCCGCGGGCCAACGATCGGATGGTGGGATAGGCGAAAATATCGCGCAGGGCCATGCCGATTCCCAATTCCCGCTGAACGCGTGCGACCACCCTCGTGGCCGAAAGCGAGTTGCCGCCCAACTCGAAGAAGTGATCCATGGCGCTGATTTCCTTGCGCCCCAGCACTTCCCTCCAAATCGAGGCGAGCGCCTTTTCCCGCTCGTCCTTGGGCGGGACGAAACTCTTTTGTTGCCGCACCTCGGGCAAAGACTTGCGGTCGATCTTCCCATTGGGCGTTCGCGGCAGGGTTTCCATCGCCACAAAAACCGCGGGCACCATGTAGCCGGGCAATTGCTTGCGGATGGTCTGCCGAATTTGCTCGCCATCCAGTTTTTGGCCCGGACGCGGCGTGAGGTAAGCAACCAGCCATTTATCGCCCGTCGGGGTAAGGCGCGCCATGACAACCGCCTCTTCGACCGCTGGATGCTGGTGGAGATGCGCCTCCACCTCACCGAGCTCGATCCGGAACCCGCGCACCTTGGTCTGGTTGTCCAACCTGCCGAGATAGGCCACCTGGCCATCGGCTTGCCACTGGGCCAGGTCGCCTGTTTTGTAGAGCCGGTCACCCTTCACGCTGGCGTGGGGATTGGGGATGAAGCGTTCCGCGGTCAAGGCGGGCCTGCTCAGGTAGCCCCGCGCCAATCCCGCGCCGCCGATAAACAACTCTCCCGGCACGCCCACGGGGAGGGGCTGTAAGTAAGTGTCGAACAGATAGACCTCGCGGTTGGTAATGGGTTTGCCGATAAGCGGTTTGCGGGCGGGGTCCACCAGTGCGCCGATGGAGAAACAGCTATCCTCCGTGAGGCCGTAGAGGTTGTAGACCTTCTCGACATGGGGCGTGTCGACAGGTGTGCGGCGGGTCCCGGTCACGCGCATGCCCATGGCCGCGCAGCGCTCAGCCGTCGCCTGCCCGATCCGCCCGAGGCCGAGGATGCAGACGGTTGATCCCTTGGCCGCGCCGGGCCCGGGGCTGCGAGTTCGCCCACCTGCCGGGGGCGACGGCGACCGGGCTTCCCGTGGAATGGGGTCCGGAGAAGAACGTGATCTGGAAGGCCGAAATTCCCGGCGATGGCTGGTCCTCTCCGGTGGTGTGGAAGGATCGGATCTTCCTGACCGCGGCTGTCCCGCAGGACGACGGATCGCAGTCGCTGCGGGTTCTGGGCGTGGAAGGCGACTCGGGCGAAATTGCCTGGAACGTGGAAGTGTTTCTGCAGAAAAAGGGCAAGCACAGCCGCATCCACTCGAAGAACTCGCACGCCAGCGCCACGCCGATCACCGATGGCAAGCACCTGTTCGTGCACTTCGGCACGCACGGCACGGCGTGCCTGACGCTCGATGGCGGGATCGTCTGGAAGACGCAGGAGATCGAATACGATCCGCGGCACGGCAATGGCGGCTCACCGGTGCTGGTGGATGACCTGGTGATCTTCAGTTGTGACGGCTACGACGTGCAGTTCGTGATCGCCCTGGATCAGAAGACCGGGGAAATCCGCTGGAAGACGAAGCGCCGTCCGAACGAAACGCCCAAGGACTTCTCATTCACCACTCCGCTGGTGATTGAGGTGAAGGGGCAGAAGCAGTTGATCAGCGGCGGGACGAATCAGATCGTCGCCTACGATCCGGCCACCGGAAAGGAACTGTGGTGGGCTGAGTACGACGGCTATTCGGTGATTCCCCGGCCGGTGTATGCGGAAGATCTCGGCCTGATCTTCATCAGCACCAGCTACAACAACGCGGTGGCGATGGCGATCCGCGTGGACGGCCAGGGCGATGTCACTTCGTCGCACGTGGCGTGGGAGATCAAGCAGGGCGCGCCGCACACGCGACACGCGCGGCGTGCCGTGGCAGATCGAGTTTCGGCAGGGCGGTGAGTCGGTGCATTTTTTGATTGCCGCGGCGAGCATGATGAGCAAGTACGTGCGCGAGTTATGTATGAACAGTTTTAATCATTATTGGGCGGAACAAATCGACGGGCTCAAGCCGACGGCGGGTTATTATCAGGATGGGCAACGCTTTTTGCGCGACATTGCATCGACGGCGAAAGCGTTGGGGCTGAGGCGCGAAGACTTGGTGCGGCAGAAGTAAACGTCAAAACGCGGAAACGTCGAAACGTCGAAACGGGGTATCATGATGTCGCGACGTTTCAATCTTTCGCGTTGGGTGGTGTGTCAATTCCGATTGACGCGACCCAGAAGAATTCAATTCTTGCCCACATAACAAAAGACTGCGG
>JBGTRP010000092.1:0-13818 GCA_041940685.1 Acanthopleuribacteraceae bacterium | reverse complement strand
AGGCCAGCTTCTCCAAATCGGCAAGCGCGGTGAGTGTGCCGTAGAATTTTTCCCGTAAAAAAATTTCCAGAATTCGAATGATGCAGAGCTGTGAGCCACCGCATGTTCCAAGCTCTTCCTCCAGGTCTTCGATATCGTACATTTCCCGGCTCACCAGGCTTTTGTCGCTGTTGGGCCGGCTATCGTCAAAAAGACCGCCCGCACCGAGCAGCGTCGACTCCTCGCGGGAAGATTTCAAGGGCGCCTTGAACTTATCGAAAAACTCCCGTTCGCGCCTTTCGAGAGCGGCGATCACGGCCGCGTGGTCGGCAGTGAAACCCGCGGTCAAAGACCCTCTGCCGATATCGTAGAGGTTGAGGCTGTAGCCGCCATCCGCGTGCAGGCTCTCCAGCAGCCGGCGCAGGTGAAAGAAAGACCGCTTCCCATCCACCAGGCTGATATGCTGAAGATCAAAAACCAACACCAATTGCCGTATGGGCCCGGATGCCGAATGAGACGCGCCTTCGTCGTTGCCATCGTCTCCGGCTGGCCCTGACCGGCGACGAAAATCGCGGGTTTCGAAGAGGACGATCTCTACTCTCTCGCCCCCATCGGTGACCTCGAAGTCGGACAACTTGAGATCGGTCACGGGCTCCCCACCCCGACCAAACGCCGCAACATCCAGGGTCACGAAGCGGACCCGCATACGTTCATCTACCTGAAATTCAGGCTCTTGAAAGGCAATCGGCCAAAAAGCAAGCCACATCCACCACATGCCGGCACTCCGCAAAACGAAATTTTAGCGGCGGTGATGCAAAAAAAGCGCCGGGCGTTTCCGCCTGACGCTTTCATGATTCCGACCCGTTGTCAGCGCCCCGGGCCAGAGCGGGAAACGGTTCCCGCCCTAGTCCCTGGGTTTCCAGTTACAGTCCGTACTTCTTCTTGTAGCGCTCGTACAGCTCTTGCTGCCGACCGTCCAGGATGATTTGCCGACCCTGAATGAAGGCATGGGTCAGTAGGTTGGTGCGCATGTCCAGGGCGTCGCCCTCGGAGACGAATAGGGTGGCGTCCTTGCCCACGGTCAGGCTGCCGACCCGATCGCCGATCCCCAGGATTTGAGCGGTATTGGAGGTGATGCATTTGAGCGCCTCCTCCCTGCTCATGCCGTGGGCCGCCGCGGTCCCCGCGTAGAAGGCGAGGTTGCGGGCGCTCATGTGACCGGAACCGTAGGCCAGGCCCACCAAAAGACCCTCTTCCACCAGCATGCCCGGCATCCTGTAGGGGAAGTCGATATCCTCGTCCTCATTGGAGGGCCGGCGGTGAACATTGGCCACGATGACCGGAATTTGATGCTCCTTCAGGAAATCTTTGGCCATCCAAAGCTCGGAATCACCATGCACGACTACGCGCTGCACCTTGTTGCGCTTGGCGAAGGTCACGCTCTCGATGATTTCCTTGGCGTCGTTGGGATAGAGAAACAGGGCCTTGCCGCCATCAAACAAGCCCTGCATGGCCGCGAGCTTGAGGTTGGTGTCCTTGTTTTCACCCAGACGCCCATAGGAAAGCGCGTCATCGAAAAGCCGCTGCAACTCCTCGACATCCTTGGCGTAGTTCTTGTTCTCCGAGGTTTGCACGGTTCCCGAGGCGAAATCGAAACGCCTGCGGAAGCGGTTGGGCCAGTTGAGGTGGATGGCGTCATCCACCTGATAGGCCGCGTCCTCCCAGTTCCAGGCATCCAGTTGCACCACCGAGGAGGTGCCGGAAATAGTACCGCCCGTGGGTGTAATTTGCGCGGTCAGGATGCCGTTGTAGCGCAGGGTGGGAATCAACTCGGAGTCCGTGTTGTAGGCGATCAGCGAGCGAACATTGGGGTTGAATTCGCCCCGCTCCCGCCGATCGACGGTGGCGCGCAGGGCCCCTACCTCGACCAGGCCCAGCGTGGATGTGGGAAGAATGAAGCCGGGATAGACATGCTTGCCCTGAATTTCGATGATTTGATAGCGCTCTGGGTCGACCACTCGGGTGGAGTCGGCCACCACGGTCAGCGTCCCCTCGTCGAAGGCGATTACCGCGTTGGCAATGACGTTGCCGTCGCCAAGATGCGCGGTCCCGCCCACCAGGGCGATACCCCGTTCCTGGGCGGGCGCTGGCACGGGCGGCTGCGCCCACAGTCCGGTTGCCGCCAGCAAAAAAACCAGAGCACAAAGGGATTTGGGTATGGAACTCAACATGTATTTCATCATTGCACCTCTCCCGTTTCCATTTGCAGCTCAGCGGCGAACGGCGCAAGGATATCCTCGCAGTGCCATTGCGCGTGGCGCTTGGGTTTGGGTTTTTTGGATTTGCCGCCGTTCTTTTTATGGTCACGCATCTTTTGGATCAGGCGCGCGCGCTCCCGACGGACCTCCTCACGCAGCTTGCGGTCCTGTTCCACATCGAAATAGACGATGCCGTCGACCATGGTTTGCTCGGCCTTGGCGTAAATCGAAAGAGGATGGTCCGACCAAACAACCAGGTCGGCGTCCTTGCCCACTTTGACGCTGCCCATGCGGTCATCGAGATGCAGCAGTTTGGCCGGGTTGAGGGTCACCATTTTCAGTGCGTCCTCCTCGGACATGCCGCCGTACTTCACGGATTTGGCGGCTTCCTGGTTGAGGCGGCGCGACATCTCGGCGCTGTCGGAGTTCACCGCGGTCACCACCCCCACGCCGTTCATCAACGTGGTGTTGTAGGGAATGGCGTAACGCACCTCCCACTTGTAGGCCCACCAATCCGCGAATGTCGATCCGCCCGCGCCATGGTCGCGCATCTTGTCGGCGACCTTGTAGCCTTCAAGGATATGCGTGAAGGTATTGACGCGGAAGCCGAACAGCTCGGCCACCTTCATCAGCATATTGATTTCCGACTGCACGTAGGAATGGCAGGATATGAAGCGTTCGGCGTTGAGGATCTCGACCATGGCGTCCATGGCCAGGTCGCGGCGCGGCTTGGTTGCGGAGGCTTTTTGGTTGGCGGAAAGGGCATTGTAGGCCTTCCACTCGCGCTCGTAATCGCGCGCGCTGGAAAAGGCGTCCATGAACACCTGCTCCACACCCATGCGCGATTGCGGGTAACGGTCGGAATCGCTGTTAAAAGAGCGCTTCACGTTTTCGCCCAAGGCGAACTTGATGAATTCATCGGCGCCCTGGATCTTCATCTCTTCGGCGAGCGCGCCCCAGCGCAACTTCACCAGGGCGGACTGACCGCCGATGGGATTGGAGGAACCGTGAAGCAGTTGCGCGGCCACCACGCCGCCGGCAAGGTTCCGGTAAACATCGATGTCCTCGGGATCGATCACATCGCCGATGCGCACCATGGAGGAGTTGGTGGCCACGTCGTTGACGCCGTTGATGGCGATATGCGAGTGTTCGTCCACGATCCCGGGCGTCAGATGCTTGCCGGAGCCATCGATCTCCCGCGCGCCCCGGGCGCTCAGGTTTTTGCCGATCTTGGCGATCTTGCCATCCTTGACCAGCACATCGGTGTTGTGGAGGATGCCGTCGGCCTCGTTGGTCCAAACGGTCGCGTTTTTGATGAGAATGGTCTCGGCCTGAGGCGCTGCCTCATGGCCGTAAGCCACGAAAGGATAGAAAACCTTCCCGAGATCATCCGCGGGGCTTTTGTCCGCTTTCTCCTCCTTTTCGCCTGAGTCCTCGCCGTCCTTCTCGTCTTCTTTGAGATCCGGCTCGCCCAGGTACTCCGCGCTCCAGGCGACCCAAGTCTCATCCGCGAGCGCGCCATTGCCCTTCCAGTTGCGGCCCTCACGCCAGCCGGAAAGGCGGATGGCGCCCTTATCCTCTTCCGGACTGAAGCTGAGGGTCGCCATCTCTTTGTCAAAATTGGCCTTCACCTTGATGGCGTCGCCCTCTTCCACCGGAATCTCGGCGGAGAAATCACCGGGTTTGCCGGTCACGACCAGGTCGTAATCGGTTCCCGCGAGGGTCAGCTTGAACTTACCGGAATAGTCCGCCTCATCGGGATCTTTGATGGTATAGGGTTTGCCCTGAATCCAGTTTTGATGGATTTCGGCCTTCTTGGCGAACAGGGAATCCGAGGTCACCAAGAAGTTGGCGATCATGCCCGCTTTCAGGCTTCCCAATCGATTCTCCTGTCCCATCAAGCGGGCGGGCGTAAAGGTGAGCGCCTTCAATACGGCCGCCTCCGATGCGCCATGCTCGACGGTTTTCTTGACATGCGCCCAAAAATTTCCGCGTTCCTTATCGGAAAGGCCGCGCGTGGTAAGGGCAAACGGGACGCCCGCGCGTTCGAGCGCGGCCAGGTTGGCGGGCGCCAGTTCCCAATGCTTCATGTCGCGCAGGGTGGCGCGTTTGGCGTCGAAGGGGTCTTCCACATCCAGCGCCTCGGGAAAGTTGAGTGGCACTATCAGCGCCCCGCCGGTTTTCTTGACGGCGTCGATCCGCTGATAGGCATCGCCCGTGCTCTTGAAAATGTACTGTACCCCGAACTCGTCGCCCAGCTTGTCCGCGCGCAGCAGCGATACCCAGTTGGTGGTTTCGAAGATTTGGGGCAAGGTCTGGTTGCCGATCCAAGCTTCCAGAGTCTGGTCCGTGAAGGGACGCGGATCTTGTGCGCCATACCACTCCGCATCCAGATAGGTTTGCCGCATCAGGGCGATCGCGCCCATGGGCGAAACCGGATAGTACTGGCTGGAGCTGCCTTTGCTAAAGGAGTAATGGGCCGCGGCTTTTTCGAGCAACATGACCTCATTGGGCGCATCCTCGGCCAGGGTCACCAGCGTGGATGAGCCACGGGCAATGCCGTCCGCCATAAAGCTGGCGACCGTGCCAAAGCCCAGCTCACGCATCGATTTAGCGGCCTTGCCGTCAACCTTGAACCCCTCGGCGGCATGGTAATGCGCCTTGATGGCGTCATTGGCGTTATAGGCGCCCTCTGTTTGCGGCGTGATTTTTTCCGCACCGCTGAAGGCATTGCCCGCGCGGCCCGGAGCCTCTGGCAGGCCGTAATCCGTGTAGATGTCGATCCAGGAAGGGTACACATGCTTACCCTTTAGATCGATGGCCGTGTAACCGGCCGGTATATTGAGGTTCTTCCCCGCTTTTTCGACCAGGCCATCGCGGATGAGCAGAACCCCGCCTTCCACGGTGGTCTGATAATCGACATGAATGGTCGCGTTGGTAAAGGCATAGGCGCCTTCCCGGTTGTCTTGAACATCGTTGACCGGAAAGGTCTCCTGCCCGAAAATGGCGCTGGTAGCGAGCGCCGGCAAACAAAAGACTACCCACAAGTTTTTCATTGTCACCCATCAAAATAAGAATTTAACTGTAAGCGGACCAATACCGCTCGTGTTGGAAAAATCAACACCAAAGGATTCGTTACCAAGGGGTAAAAAGTTTCAGAACGGATGGGAGGTCACTTCCTTATTCCAGTTATGCCGCTCATTGTACTCGCTTTCGCGAAGTTGCTCCCATTGAGAGCGACGATCCCCAGCCGCAATGCCCAGGGCCGGATTTTGCCCTCCACCAGAGGTTATCCCGGGGCCCGGGACTTGGCGCAATAGATCCGCCAGGCCCGAAATCCGATTCGGGACACCAACTACAGCCGCTCCCTCCAAAAAAAGAGAGGCCCCGAATCCCTCGGCGCCTCCCTTTTGTTGACTTTAATTTTAAGGATTTATGGTTTTTGGTAGGAAAGATTGCCGTTCTGGTCCACGGTGAATACCATTCCCTGAAGAGCAACCTTCCAATTGGGGAAGTACGGGCTGCCGCCCTCGTAGGACAACTCAACCGCGGCGTCCTTCAAGCTTCCATTGAGGTCGTTGCGAGCCATATAGCTCGCCACCAGGTCCAGGCACTGGTCTTTCGAGACCGGAGGATAATGGGCCGGGTCATCCACCCAGGAAGCCTCCTTGAAGGTGCCCTCCTCGGCGTCGACCAGGACCACGACCGCGGTCAAACCATCGTTGAAGGGAACGGCAAAGTAATCGCCGTCCGCGCGGTTCACGATCAGAGGCGTACCCGGGACGGTGGTCTCGAATCTGGCGCGGAACCCATCGTCGTAGGGCAACAACTCCTCGGAGACCGCTTCCACGGCCGCGGCAACCACCCAGCGATGGGCCGCTTCCTCCAAGGTTTTTGGCGGTGAGGCCGCGTTGCGCCAATCGCTCAGCACATCCTTGGCCGTATTGCTGAAACGGCTGCGGGAGTTCATCAGCGAAACTTGCTTTTGCGGATCCTGGCTGGGAGGTTCGCAGATGGCCACGAACTTGCCGTCATAGCTGTCGCCGGTGGCGAGCGGAAGGTAGTAGGTGGCCAACAGTTCCGCCGCGGTTTTGTAGGTGTTCTCACCGATGCCGCCCAAGCCCGCGGGAAAGGGATCGTTGACCCAGAATCCGTAAACCTGAAGCGTTGCGGGCAAGGGGTAGGCCGGCTCGTTGGTGTGAATGCCCCGTACCAGCATCCAATTGGAATAGTCGCCATAGGCGGGAATGGAGCCGGGCACGTGATCCGGATGACCCGGCTCGAGACCGCCGAAGGTGCCGATGGTGTAGCTGATCCATTGAGAAATCTGCTTCAACATTTCATTGCCGTCGGTATCGCTGCGGATTGAGAAGTTGTAGCCGAACTGGCTGTAGGGCAGGGGCCGGTTGTCTTGAATGGTTCGCAGCATGCCCGTGGGATCGAAGTGCGACAGCCCGGGGGTCAGGTTTTGGGATATGCCGTAGGAATACAATACCGATTGGTCGGGGAAGGTCAAGGGCGGCGTGGGGTCGGTGATGCTGTTCCACCAGATGTAATTGAGCACCATTTGGGCCACGGCCGGACCCGCGTTCTGGTCGGGATTGGGCGTATCCGCCTCGTAATAGGGGCAGTCGACCGCGTCCAGATAGTACTCGTCCAGAACCAAATCGATCTGAATGAAACCGGAGGACAAATCACCCGCGGTCACCAGGTGATCGGTGACATTGATGAACTGGGTGCCGTCCTTGGCGATCAGCCGCAGGGTATCGCCCACGTTTACATCCACGCCGGGCTCCAGCAGCTCATTGTAGTAGTTGTTCAGGGTGCCAGCCATGCCGCTCGAACCTGTGGTGAGATTGAAGACCTCCACGGCAACCGTGTTGACCGGCATGGTCATAGCCGCGTCGAAGAAACACAGGCCCTCCAGCACCGTGGGCGGTCCGCCGGTGAAGCGCAGCAACCCATGTCCGTGTTGGGTATCGAAGCCGGGCGCGCCGAGATCATTGGCCGCGGCGTATTGGTGCAGTTCGGCCTCCAGTTGGGCCACGGTCAGGGTGGGGTTGAGCTGGCGGATCAAGGCGGCAATGCCGGCCACATGCGGGGTAGCCGCGGAGGTGCCGTTAAAGCCCGGGCCGCCCGCGGTGCTCTCGGTGCTGACATTGGCCACGCTGGAGACATCCGGCTTCTGGATGGCGCTGGCCGCGAGGCTGCCGCCGGGACCGAGCACGGGTCCTTCGGAGCTGTAGCTTTCCTGCACGGTGGAGTTCACGTCGACCGCCGCCACGGTGAATACATGGGGAGAGTCGCCGGGAAAGCCCAGGCTGCGCGCGTGTACCGGATTGAACATGGGAAGGCCCGTAAACAATTGCAGGTTGCGATTGGTAGGCGCGCTATTGCGCTGAATGGCAAACCCGTAATTGGAGGTGCCGGGCGGGCAACCTGGAGAGGAACCCGATGCGTTGAAAACGATGAATTCCTGGGGAGCCTGTCCGGCGCCGCCGGTCTGCGGGTTGCTGGAAGTCGCGACCACCTGCCAGGCGGGTCCGGCCACCAAACGCAGCAGCAGCAGATCGTAATCGTGGTTCACGGCGGTCCAGTCATCCCAATGCAGGGTCGAGATGAGTTGGAAGCCCGGGGGCAGGCAAACCGAGGACTGGGATACATTTCCGCCGCCAAAATCATGGGTGCCGGGCACCGTAAGCGAATCATTGTAAAGACCGCCCCAGTGAGACTCGCGTTCATTTCCGGCCGCGTTGACCACCAGGATGCCCGCGTTGCGCGCGATGCCAGAGCCCTCGGCAATGGAGCCGCAGGGCACGGGGAAACCCGGTGGGCAATCGGAACCGTCACCGACCCCGTCGAGCGGCGCGCCCAGGGAAATCGACAACACGTCAACCCCGTCGGCCGGCGCCTGCACCAGGGCCGCGTACCAGTCGCTGAGGGTGGTGGTTTCATACACCACGTAATCCGCGCCCGGCGCCATGTCATAGTTGATTTCCACGGTGTTGGTGCCGTGGGTGGTGGCGGTGCCGAACGCGCCGCCGTTGATATCCTGAATGGTGAGTTGACCGCCCGAGGGCCAGTCGTTGGTGGCTTGCCGCGCCACGTAATTGATATAACCGCCGTCGATGTTGCCCAAGGTCACGCCCGAACCGGTGATCCCCGCGGCGTGCCACACGTCAGCCATGCTGAGTGCGAGTTCCTCGGTGTCGGTGTTGCCGATCATGGGAAAGACCGGGCGCGAGGGGCCCACGAAATGGACCGCGCTTTCGGCTTCTATGGCGCGTAACAAACCGACGGGCACCCAGGCCTCGACCAGGCCGGGCACATTGTGGTGGCGGACCTCCATGCCCTGGCTTACATAGTCCGCGACAAACTGGTTCACGTACTTGG
This sequence comes from Acanthopleuribacteraceae bacterium, assembly GCA_041940685.1. Taxonomy (GTDB): domain Bacteria; phylum Acidobacteriota; class Holophagae; order Acanthopleuribacterales; family Acanthopleuribacteraceae; genus JBGTRP01. The sequence continues at coordinate 5,188 of JBGTRP010000092.1, read as the reverse complement.
CGTCGCAACGGATTTCTACCAGAATCCGGTCCGCCTCCACCATCAGCTCGCCATTGCGGAAATCATCGCTCCAGCGCACGCCCTTGTCGGCGTAGGCATCCGCGGCGCGGGTAACCAAATGGGCCAGTTTGGGATCTTTCTTAGGGGGAGCGGGAGGTTCAAAGTTCAAATCGGACGCCCGTTGGGCGCCGTCCAGCGCATAATCCTTCTGGGCGAATAGTGCGCCCGCGGGTAGCAACCATAAGATCGTTATCAGCAGGAAAACATTAGATTTTTTCACGGAAATTCTCCTCACAAACTCGATATTGGGCCTTCTTATCCGCATGAGCGGGGAGAGCCTGAGGCGGTTTTCGGGCTTACTCCGGAAAATTCAATGATTCAAAACCCGCATACAATCCTAAATTGAATTTTAACTATAATCTTTATTATTGTAGGAATTCTGTCAAGCATTCTGCTTACTAAAATTAGAATCTCATAATTTTTTTACAAAAATTGCTGACGCCCGACCAATCCCACCATTGGCGAAGCATGCAGCCATAGAGTGATAGGAAGGGGCAGGCCAAATTCGGGAAGGACGCTATTTCTCGGGCCAGGAACATTCGGAGCAATGGCTGGTTCGCTCAAAAACCCGGCCTGGCGTGAGGCCGTTAGAAGCCGGAACCCAAGCCACCTCAGCGTGGAACCTCAGATAAAAGCAAAAAGGGAAGCCGGAACCCAAAATAGCGTTCCAGCTTCCCTATTGATCGAACGGTTACGGTCCGGACCGGTTGAGGCCAGCCCCATATCGGAATTATTTTGGTTGTTCTTCCAGAAGTTTCTCCAACTGCTTGAGTCGCGCCTCCAGGTCGCGGACCCGCTTTTGCAGATCCACGTCGGGCAACTCGAGAACTTCCATGCGCACCGGGTTATCGTCACTCTTTAGACCTTTCAGCAATTGCGCGTTGGACCCCTCGCTTACCCAGGTAAGATGGTCGCCTGCAAGTTCGGCGAGGGCAAACCCCGGAATTTCCTTTTTTTCGATTGCCGGGCTCACCACCAACCGTTCCCTGTTTCGCCATACATCGATCTCCACCACGGCGCCATCCTCTTTTTTGGCGAGGTAGTGAGAGATTTGGATAGTCGAGGCAAAGGGTTCACCATCAATAGCGGTCAAGATATCTCCGACCCGAATATCCGATCTGGCCGCCGGACCATCATCCTCTACCTTTCCCACAAGGACTCCCGAATCCGCCGCGACGCCGAAGAATTCCAAGAGCTCCGGGGTGAGTGACAAGACCTCGACCCCTAGGAACTGATGATGGCCGTCCTCAACGGCCCAAAGGACCGCACCATCCTTGGGGGGTGCGATCGCCCGCAACACGACCTTGCCGGCATCCTCGTCGGATTTCGGCACAAAAGTAACCTTGGGCTCTCCGGCGAAAAGGCCCGTCACCAATAGACAGGGCACGATGGTAAGCATCATCAGGAGCTTGTTTGTCAGACCTTTTTTCATTTTCATTCTCCTTGGGTATTCGGTTCCGGGAAAGGTACTCGGGGCCAGGGGAAACCGACCACCAGAGCCTCCTTTCCCACTTTGTGTTTTGGTTTAAGGGTTTTGCAAATTGGCTACAACGGCCGAACCCGATAAGGTTCCGCCGTGGCAAGGACCTTATGTGCGGGGAGTTCGGCCCAACGCTTCAGGCTGTCCAGATCGAGCAGAATCTCATAACCATTGGAATTACCCAGGGAAAGGACCCGCGTCAGATCAGGGTTTCCCGCTCCCCGATCTTCCATTTCCGCTTCAATGGAACGATACTCCTCGCGCAACTGTCGCAACAGGGCGCGCCGGTAATCGGCATCGGCGCCGAGGGCCGCCCGCGAGCTTTCAGCGGGGAAAGGAGGAGGCCCCTCCTGTTTCCAGAACCGCCAGATCCCGGCGAACAGGATCAGCGGAAAGCAGGACGCCACGAGCAAGAGCTTCCAACTAGGTCTGGCGGGGGGAGCATTTTCGGTTGCGAGCCTTTGCAGAACCCTTTTGGCAAAGCCGGATGATGCTTTTTCGCGCGGCAAGAGTTGCAGCAGCGTGTCGAGCTGCCGGGGCGCTTTTGAATTGGCATCGTGTTCCCGCTTTCTCATCATGGGGCTCCTTTCAGGTAAGGATGCAATTGGTGTTTCAGATGTTGTTTACCGCGCGCAATGCGGGACTTGACCGTACCCTCCCGTATGCGTAAATGCGCGGCAATTTCCCGATAGGACCAACCCTCTACTTCGCGCAGAATCAAGGGCTCTCGATACGTGAGAGGCAACCGGCTTATGGCGGCCTGAACCCTGGCGGCGACCTCGGCCCGCAGCATGTTCTCGTTGGGCCGTGCGGCGTGCTGGGCTTGCATTCGAACCTGGTCTTGCAGCCCGAAAAGGGTTCTGATTTTGGCAAACCGTTTTTGGCGACGTTCCCTTGAACGGAGGAGGTTGACAGCAATGCGGAATAGGTAGGCCAGCGGAGCAAGGTCTTTTGGCGATAGTTTGGGAAGCGCATGGTAAAAACGCAAAAAACTTTCCTGGGCCAGATCCTCGGCCAACTCGGGTTGACCACATAGCCGCGTGAGGTAGTTGACCAGCCTGTCCTGGGTGGCCGTCACCCACTGTCCAAAGGCCTCGCGATCGCCATGCCGAATGCGGTTCATGAGGGCGGTTTCAGCCAAGGGGCCGTTCTCTTTTTCCCTTGGGGACACCGCCGCCACGGGTTCTGAAATGGAGAGTTTCGCTTCCAATTTCACCAACCTTTCATTGACATAACGCCACTGCGTCCCAATAGTTCCCAGTTTTTTGTCCACCCATGTTTGGCGCCCCCATGAAAACCCGCCAGGTTGACTTCCTCGGGCGTGTTTCCCCATAATGACCGGAATATCATCAAAACCCATACAAAAACAAGCCCACGAAAACGGAGAGGTGGTTATGTGGACATTTGCTGAGCTTTTTTCCATACGCGGAGGTTTTTGCCTCAGGCTCGCTGGATTGGTATTTTTTGCGGGCATGGCGCTGGCCGGCGAGGGGAAAGACGAAACCGCCGACCCACTGGCCCATCTGACCTGGCGCAATATCGGGCCGGTGAACATGAGTGGGCGGGTGACCGATGTGGAAGGCGTTCCGGGCAATCCCAGCCTGGTTTACGTGGGTTCGGCCTCCGGCGGTTTATGGAAAACCGAAGACGGCGGGCTGACATTTTTCCCCATTTTCGACGATCAACCCATCGCTTCCATCGGCGACCTGGCCCTGGCTCCCGGTAATCCGGAGGTGATTTACGTGGGTTCCGGCGAGGCCAACACGCGTAACAGCGTTTCCTTCGGCAACGGCGTCTACAAATCTACCGACGGCGGGCAGAGTTGGCGGCATCTGGGGTTGACCGATACACGCCATATATCACGGGTTTTGGTTCATCCGGATGATCCGGACACCGTGTACGTGGGCGCGTTGGGCCATATTTTCGGCCCCAACCAAGAACGCGGCGTCTTCCGGTCGCGCGATGGCGGGGACACCTGGGAGAAGGCGCTCTACCTGGACGAGATCCACGGAGTAGCTGACATGGACATGCATCCGCGGAATCCCAACATCCTCTTCGCGGCCATGTGGCACTTCGACCGCAAGCCCTGGACACATCGCAGCGGAAGCGAGGGCGGCGGCGTCTACCGCTCGGTGGATGGGGGCGACACCTGGGAGAAGGTGGAAAAAGGTCTGCCGAAGCTGCTCGGCCGCATTGGAGTCAAGGTGGCGCCCAGCAATCCCAAGGTGGTTTACGTGATCGCGGAGTCGGATGAGGGCGTGCTGTTCCGCAGCGACGACCAGGGCCAAAGCTTCCGCAAGGTTTCCGATAACGTGCGCATCGTTTCACGGGGCTTGTACTACACGGATATGCGGGTAAGTCCTGTCAACGAAAACCATGTTTTCGCGGTTTCCAGCCGACTGTTCCAATCCATTGACGGAGGCAAAAACTTTCAGCGCATTTCTCGCTCCACCCATGTGGACTATCACTCCCTCTGGATCGACCCCCTGAACCCGCATCGCATGTGGCAGGGCCAGGATGGCGGGGTGGCGGTCAGCTATAACGGCGGCGGCTCCTGGGAACCCATCCGCAACCTTCCCCTAGCGCAGTTTTACCAAATCTACGCCGACAACCGAAAGCCGTTCTATTACCTAGGCGGCGGCCTGCAAGACAACGGCTCTTGGTATGGGCCCAGTCGCACGCGGGAACCCGCGGGCATTCTGGAGGACGATTGGCGCATGTTCAGTTTTGGGGACGCCTATTTCGTGGTGCCCCATCCCGAGCAGCCCGATCTGCTAATCAGCGAGGCGCAGGGCGGGGGCATCGTGCGCACCGATATGCGCAACCGCCAGCAGTTGGATATCAGCCCCCAGCCGCGCCGCAACGACGGCGGCCCCGTGGGCGAGTTGACCTACCGTTTCAATTGGAACGCCCCGATCCTGGCCTCACCCCACAATCCCACCACGGTATATTTCGCGGGCAACGTTATTTTTAGAAGCCGGGACTTCGGGGATACCTGGCAGAAGATCAGCCCGGACCTGACCACCGACGATCCGGAAAAGCAAATGGAGGCGGGCGGCCCGGTTTGGTATGAGAACACTACCGCGGAATACCACTGCACGATCATCAGCCTCGCCGAGTCACCGGCGCAAGCAGGAGTGCTTTGGGCCGGCACGGACGACGGCAACCTCCAACTCAGCCGGGATGACGGCGCCAGTTGGTCCAACCTCATCAGTGCAATCAAGGGTCTACCCGCCTTTTCGCCTGTTTCACATGTGGAGCCCTCCCGAGTGGACGCGGCAACCGCTTATGTTGCCTTCGACCGCCATATGTTCGACGACCCCCATCCTCATATCTTCAAGACTGCCGATTTCGGCAAGACCTGGAAGCGCATCACCAACGGTTTGCCCCCGGACGCCTATGTCTGGGTTGTTCGCGAGGATCCCAAAAACCCATCATTGATCTATGCAGGAACGGAAATCGGCTTATATGCATCCTATGACGCGGGCGGCTCCTGGCGGAAGCTTCATCTCAAAAACCTGCCCGTGGTAGCGGTTCACGATATCCTGATTCACCCAACCGAGAATGATTTGATCCTGGGAACCCACGGACGCGCGATCTGGGTTTTCGACGACGCCCTGCCTTTGCAAAAGCTCAAGGACATTCCAG
>JBGTRP010000091.1:0-13869 GCA_041940685.1 Acanthopleuribacteraceae bacterium | reverse complement strand
TCTGGCTCTCAACGTGTTGAGGAATTTCCAATTGATGAACAGGGCCGTCTGGCCCGCCCGCTTCTCCTCCTTGGTGCGAGCGATTACCTTTCGTGGCATCTCGCTGGTGTCGGTGGGATCGTCAACCGCCGAGAAGGTGGGCTCCACGATTTGGGTCGAGGTCAGGGAAACCCCGAGATCAAAGTGATCGGGAAAACGGGATTTGATCTTAAATGATCTTTGGCGTTTTTCCAGACGGGGGACCACGGCAAAGCTGGGGTCCACCTTTTCCGGGTTCACCGTCCGAGGATGATCCGGATCCGGGAGTTTCTGGGTGAGGTCGGGGTCGGCGGCCACCGTGAAAGGCACCGTTTGGACTTGATGCCATCTGGCGTGAAAGGGGATTTCACCAATCCCGATGGCGACATCGGTTTTGTCCTCGGCATTACATAGCTTCCCGAGCGTTTTGAATCGGAGGAGGTATTCTCCCAACTTGCCACCGATGACCTGTAATTGTGCGCGATTGGCTTGGATCTTGGGCAGGGCTCCTAGATCATCGGGTGTGGTTTTGGTCAAATTTTGAAAATCGTTTTTGAGCGCTTCCAGGACCAGGACCGCTCCACGCCATTTCTCCGCGAGATCCTCGAAGGTCCCCTCGGCGCCAATCAATGCCTTCCCCTTGTCCCGATCGACCTCGAGCAGCTCAATCTCTATTCTTCCCAGTTCCTTTTCGAGCTGAACCGCCTCTATCGCATACTCCTTCAATTCTTTATCAATCTCCTGAATGCGTTTTTTCAGTGGAGCCTGATCCGCCTCACTCAAGCCGTTGAGAACCTCCTGGGTTGCCGTTTTCTCACCACCGAGAGCGACCTTTACCTTGTCCAGTCCCTCCTTTTCTTGAGTCAAGATGCCTTTTTTGTTGATGAGCGCCGCGCGCCTTTTTGTGTGTCCTAGGGCTTCCCGAATGGATGGCAGCACTCCCATATCAAAATCCTGATAGAGGATCTCCAGAGTGATGCGGAAGGGATCATCTGCGGCAAGTTTGATCTCTGCCATTCTTTGGATGGCGCGCAACTCCTCGATGATTGCTTGCAGATCCTCATCCTGGTTGAAGGAACGCAGGTCATCCTTAAAAAATATTCCCAATTTGTCGATGAGGTCGTGGTCCGGAATGCTGGCGTCCAGACGCTCTTGAATCGAGGCCAATGCGAGAAAAAAATGGTCCGTCTCATCCAACAACTTCTGGATTTCCTCTGCATTTAAGTCGGGCAGGCTCTCTTGCCTTGTTCTTGGGATTGTTCTGGAAAGCAAACGTATCCATATTGCCTCTGCCCTGTCCTCAGATTCGAGCAACCAAGCTCGGTCTTCCTCCACTTGCTGAATATGCGTGTGGCTGGACTGCAGGCCCTCTTCCAGGGAATGGCCACAAATTTCGAGCCATTCGAGCACATTTTGGAGGTCATGAAAGCCATGAACAATATCATCAATTTTCAACAAATAACGAGGGTCTTCATCCAGGCTTGCAATTCCTAGCTCATCTTGTGAAGAAAGGTGTCTTAAGGGATCATCCGGCTGAACAAGAAAATCGTCGGTGGGCCCGCCTGAACCAGCCTCTTTGACGCCCTTCAAGGCGAGGATCTGCCCCAGCCCCAGGCCGATAGAACCGAGCAGCTCTTGCAAATCACCCAAATGTGTCGCGTCCTCCACGACGATGGCGCCTCTGGTCACCTTGTAGAGATAGGGGTTGATGCCGTGGACGCCCACCCAGAGCTTTTTGCCGCCAATGGTTACCGTGGCAATGTCGTTAGAAAGCGAAAGCAATTGAGGAACGGCATTCCCCTCTGGGTCATACAGCGTCCAGGTATCCTCCTTGTGATTGAAAAGGAGCGCGAACTGGCCCTCTTCTCTTCCTTCCGTAATGACGGATAAATCCTCAAAGAACAAAAGCGCGCCAAGCAACAGCAGCATAGTTGATCCTCCAAAAGAAACTTTGATGGAGGGGACGGACAGGGCTTTCTGAATTCCCAATTTTTTTCTCTTTTTCCCGTACTTTGGCTCGCTCCAAGGGGAATCGACCCAAAAGGAAAGGGCCCCGAATCCTTTCATTTCGGCTGAAGATGCCTCGACACTGGTGACTCGCGGGGCATTCCCTGATGGCTGGCAGGCTCTTTCGGGTAGTCTCAAAACAAAAAAGCGCGCCTCCGAGTTTTGGAGGCGCGCGGGGTTGAGAGGTCGGGTTTGGGGGATGATTAGTGGCGCGGAACCTCTACCACGATGGTGAGAGGGTCCGGGTCGAATTGTTCGCCGTAGCCGCGAATACTGAGGCTGACGGGCAGCTCGTAGCTGCCCTCGGGCACGTCGGCCATCAGCTCCAGCTCGTAGGTGATGGATTCACCCGGTTGGAGGCTGGGCAGGTCACGCGGACCCGTGTTGCCGTCGGCCGGAGTGATGCCCGTGCGGCCGTAATCCACGATCATTTGGTTGTTGTGGACGGGTAGTTGGCCGGTGTTTTTGATGGAGAATTTGGTGATGACCGGGTCCAATGGATGCACCCAGACGGGTCCGTCCACGATGTTGAACCAAATCTCGGGCGGCAGCAGGTAGGGGCTTTCGCCGATGCCGGCCAGGGCGAATCGCTCCGTGGCGTATCCGTCAAAGGCCGCGTTGCTGTTGGAAACCTTGACCACCACCGTGGTGGGGCCGTTCCAGGGCATTTGCACCTGATGCACATTGTCCAGCGGCGTATCATCCGAATCGATCAGGAAATCATCGGCATAGTTGTACAGCTCCAGGCTCAGGTCCGCGAGATCGCGATACACCAGCCCGAAGAAGCTGTTTTCCGTGTGGCGGTTCCAAACCAGGGTCACCTTGTCGTAGAGCTCCATGTTGTGCGTGTAGTAAAGGGCTTTGGGACCGGTGGAGCCGCCCTTGGGCCAGATATCGCCGGTGACGTATTTGTCCCGCTCCTCATAGGCGCGGTCCACGTCCAGGTAGCCCCAGCCGTAGGACTTGTCCCAGTTAGAGACCGGTGAGCTGTAGTCGTCGGTGCCCGTGGCGGTGTCCTCGGAATACCAGGGCTGGGCGGTGTTGATGAGCACGGCTTTTTGCGCCAAGGGGTCTACATTGCCTTCCTCGGCCAGCAGCATCACGGCCGCGGACACATGGGGCGCGGCCAGGCTGGTGCCGGAATAGACGCCATAGGCCGGGCTTCCGGTAGTGGAAGTGGTGATGTTATCCCCGGGCGCGGTGATATCCGGCTTGCGGCGGCCCCAGGGCGTGGGTCCGGTGGAGGAAAGAACATAACGCCAGTCGTCGGAGCGGGATAGCGTCCCCTTGTCATTCATGGCGGCCACCGTGATCGGGTTGTAGGCGCGGCCGGGCGGCGTCAAGGTGGAGGCGGAATTGTCCCAACCCTCGTTCCCCGCCGACTTGCTCAACAGAATCCCCTGGTCGTCGAGCAGGGCGTCGATCGCGATCTCGAAATTCGTGTGATCGGCGGACACCGGATCGGAACCGAGACTGAAGTTGATGACCTCGGGTATCTCGGGCCCCTGGGAGGCGACCCATTCCAACGCGGCCAATCCAATGGAAACGGGGCCGTCGCCCCTGGCCCAAACCACGGAGTCCAGGCCATAGGCCGCGCCAAAATGGATGCTGTTGTCCATGATCACCACGCCCGCGACCGCGGTGCCGTGAAACCCGCTGTAGTTGTCGCCGGGCCGCCCGTGAAAGTCGGGAACATGGACGAATGAGGGATGGTTTTCAAATACGCCCAAGTCCACGATCCCCAAATCAGTGCCCGCGCCCAGATGTGACTCGTTCCACCAGGTGTGAAATCCACAGGTTTCCACGCTCACATCCAATTCGGGTTTCAGGATCGGCTCGGGCCGAATGGCCGCCACCTCGGGCATGGCCGCGATCTCCTCGAGAGTGGAGACGGGTACGGTCGCCCCAAGCGCGTTGACCGAAAAGATGGGCTGGCGCACTTCCGCGCCCAGCAAATGAAGCCGGTTGGCGAGTAGCTCCAACCCCTCGCGGCTGCTCTCCTCGGCGGCCCGGCCCACGGCGCGGCGCATGCTCTCCCTTTCAAATTCCAGGCCCGCGCGCAGATCGGCCAATTCATCGGCTTCCGCTGGGCTCAGGCCCGTGCCGCCCTTGCGCGCCAGGCTGTTTGCCCGCTTGCGGATGGCGCGCATTTCCCCGGAAATGTGGTCCAGTCGCGCGCGGTAGGCTTGCTTGATTTTCTGGGGCTCAAATGCCGAGTCGCGTTGTGTTCGGAAAATGAGCACATCCGCTTTGCCCTCAGAGTCCATTTTCTCCCTTACTTGGGGATCGATTTTGCCTTCAGCCGCTATCGCGGCCAGAACCGCGGCTCCGAAAAGTACGGCCCAAAAAGATGCTTTCCTCATGCTGAAACTCCTCAGTCTTGTTCGTCCTGCCGGCGCCGCAAAGAATATGGAATGGATCAAAGGCGTCGGCAGGCCGTTTACAATCAAGGAAAACGAAATGCGATCGATAAAGCGCACGGACTGTCGCAAAAAAAATAGCGAATGGGTCCGCAAAGTCCCTAAAAATCCTTGAATTGTCCGCGAAGCTACCAAGCATGGATGTGTAGGAAAGCACCATGGGCCGCGTCCCTCCCATCGAGGCCCCTCAGCCACTCCGCCGCGCTCAAGTCGATGGTTAGGGCACTGGGATACCATGTGGCTAATTGACGAATGCGCCCTTGTGATATAAATGGAACTAGGTCCGACCAAGTTTTATGGAGGACGCATGCGGAAAATCGTCAATATACGGGAGGCAAAGACCCATCTCTCCAGGCTGCTTGTCGAGGTAGAGGAGCATGGCGCCGAGGTGCTCATCGCCCGCTATAACAAACCGATCGCCAAGTTGGTGGCGCTTCAACCGGATGCATGTGAACGCCTTCCCGGTTCGGCCAAGGGCGAATTCACCCTCTCCGAAAGCTTTTTCGAGCCCCTTCCCGCGGAATTCCTGGAGTCTTTCGAGAAATGAAGCTGCTTATGGATACGCATGCTTTTTTATGGTGGACCTCGATTCTCCCGAGTTATCGGTGCTGGCAAGAAGGCGAATAGCAAATGGAAACAACCAACTTTACTGGAGCGCGGCCAGCTCCTGGGAGGTTGCCATCAAATATCAATTGGGAAAGCTGAGTCTGCCTCGTGGGCCTGCCAAATACATTCCAGACCAATTGAAAATGAATTCGATATTGTCGCTGCCGATTTTGGATGAACATTGTTTCGAGGCAGGGCGGTTGCCCCAGCATCACCGAGACCCTTTCGACTGCATTTTGATTGCCCAGGCAAGGGTGGAAAAAATGGCCATTCTATCCCAGGACCCGGAAATCTCACGCTATGAGGTGAAGGTAATCTGGTGAAGCCCTTTCGAAGGCTTATCCGCGATTTTTTTTAAAACGGTCCGTCACGCGCCCCTTCCAGCGAGCGATTTGCAATTGCTCACTTTCACGATCGGCCGCTTCGAAAACCTTGTCGATCGACTGAATCGGCGAATCCGGGTCCTCCAGGAGGTGGTTGAGGGTGGCTTGGTAATGGCCAACCAAGCGCTCGATCACCGCTTGTTCGTAGCATGCGCGCTTGTAGTGCCAGGCGCCGCTGAGGGCGCCGTTGGCCTCGCTCAGATTGACCTGAAGGTCCAATTTGGTGGTTCCGGGGTCGGTGGCGATGGGGGCGAAGCGCAGGGTATCCGAGCGGAAGGCGGCCCGCGGCATGTTGTGCAGCACGAACTTGCGCTGGAACAGCGGGGCGCTCGCGCGGCTTCTCGGCGGATTGAGCGCCTCCACGAGTTGGTCGAAGGGCGTGTCCTGATGGGCGTAGGCGGCCAGCGCGGTTTCGCGCACCCGCTTCAGCAGCTCGCGAAAGGTCATCTCGGGCTCCAGCCGGGTGCGCAGCACCAGTTGGTTGACGAAGAAGCCGATCAAGCCTTCCAGTTCCGGCTGGTTGCGGTTGGCCACATCCGTGCCCAGCACCATGTCCACCTCCCCGGTATGGCAATGCAGCAAAGCTTCGAAGGCGGCCAGCAGCAACATGAACAGGGTCACGTCTTCCGCGCGGGCCAGGGCTTTGAGGCTTTGGGTCAATTCCGCGGAGATTTGGATGGGAACCATCGCGCCGCTCAGGTCGCTACCGTCCCCGCCCGGCCGGGCCAGCGGCAACTTCTGCACCGGGGGCGCGCCGGCCAGGGTTTCGCGCCAAAAGTCCAACTCACGCGCGCCCACGGCTCCGGCAAGGGTGGCCCTCTGCCAGCGGGTGAAATCGCCGTATTGGATGGGCAGCGCCGGCAGGGGCGAGGGATGGTTCCACATGAATGAGGAATAGAGCAAGGTGACCTCGCCCACCAGCACGCCGCGCGACCAGCCGTCGGAAATAATATGGTGCATATTGAACAGCGCCATGAAGCTTTCCCGCTCCAACACCAACAATTGCGCGCGCAGCAAGGGTCCCCGCTCCAGGTCGAAGGCGTCGCTCGCGGCCCGTTGCGCCAGGTTCAGGGCGATCGCTTCCCGGCCCTGTTGCGGAACTCGGGTCAGGTCCACCACGGGCAGGGTCCAGCCCTGGTAGGCCCGCACCAACTGGACCGGCTCCTTACCGCGCGTGGTGAACCTGGTCCTCAGGGTTTCATGGCGCGCGACGATGGCCGCGATCACCCGCTCCAGCACCGCGGCGTCCAGGGGACCCCGCACGCGTAAGGATGCCGGCACATGGTAGGCGCCGTCTCCGCGCGACATTTGATGCATGAGCCACAGGCGCCGCTGCGCGTGTGACAGCGGCATGGGCGCGTTGCGGTCGCCGGGCTCCAGCGCTGGCAGCCTATCGCCTTCGCGGCCGCTCTCATCCACCAGCCGTCGGAGCGCGGCGAGGGTGGGGTTCTCCATGAATTTCCGCAATGGGATGCGCGATTGGAAAGCCGCGCGCACCCGCGCCACCACGCGCGTGGCCATCAGGGAATGGCCGCCGAGCTCGAAAAAGTTGTCGTGCAAACCCACCCGTTCCACCTCCAGAATCTCCGACCAAATCGCGGCCAGGATTTCTTCGCTGGCGGTACGGGGCGCAACATAGCGGGACCGCCGCCGGATGCGGCCCAGATCGGGTTTTGGCAATGCGGCGCGGTCCAGCTTACCCGTGGCGGTGTGCGGCAAGCTCTCCAGCGGAACCAGATCGACGGGCAGGAAGGCGTCCGGCAGACGTTCGCGCAAAAATTGGAGGACATCCGCCTCCCAATGGCCGCGCTGGAAGGAAGCGGATCCCGCCAGGCTCGCGCGCGGCACGGCATAGCCCACCAGATGCGTCTCACCCGCGCCATCCGCCACGCCAATCACCGCGGCCTGGCGGATGAGCGGATGTTGTCCCAACACGGCTCCAACCTCCGCGGGCTCCACCCGCACCCCGCGAATCTTGAGTTGATCATCCGCGCGGCCGATGATGTCGATGCCGCCATCGGGCCGCAAACGGCCACGGTCGCCGCTGTAGTAGAGCAGGTCCTCCTCATCCCCGCGGGCCGGATTGATGACGAAACCCTCTCCCCGGCCGGGCTCCAAATAACCCAGGCTCCGGAATGGGGTGCGGATGACGATCTCGCCCGGCTCGCCCGAACCGCAATGGCGGCCCATTTGGTCCAGGACCAAGACTTGGGTGTGCGGCAGGGGCCGGCCGATGGGTTGGACGCCGGGAATGGCCGGGTCCGCAACCCGATAGGCGCACTTGGCGAGCGTGGTCTCGGTGGGGCCGTAGAGATTCACCACCTCGCCACTGCGGGGGCATGCCGCTCGCCAGCGCGCCACGAGTTCCGCGCTCAGGGGTTCGCCCGCGAAAAACACGGTCCGCAAACTGGTTAAGCGGGCGCCATCTGGCAAAAGCTGCAGCCAGGCATGGGCTAAGGAGGGAACCGTGTGAAGATGGGTGATCGATTGGCGCAAAATCCAGGAGAAGGGGCCGGAAGAGTCTGTCTCCAATTCCGGGTCCGGCAGGCAGAGCGCGGCGCCGCTCACCAGGGGCGCCAACAAATCGCGTAGCACCACATCGAAGGAGAGTCCAGTCAGTTGAGCAAATCGATGGCCTGGCCCCAATTGGAACCGCTCTCGTTGCCAGTGGAGGAAGTGGGCCAGGGCCTGGCCGCCGCCCAGGATGCCCTTGGGCGCGCCCGTGGTGCCGGATGTGTAGAAGATGGTTGCCGCATCCGCCGGATCATTCCGCATCTTCCGCGCGGAACGGGCCGTTTGCGGGTCAATGACTTTCTCCTGCTCGGAGCCGGGAATGATTCGGATCAGGGTGATTGGGTTTTTGCCCTGAGGAGGGTCTTCGGATTCTCGATCGAAAAGCAGCAGCAATCGCGCATCGGATTGGATCAGCATGCTCTCGAGTCGGGTTTTCGGCAGGTCCGGGTCCAATAAAAGCAGGATAGCCTCGCCGGCGAATACGGCCAGCACCCCGGCGATCAAATCCATGTTGCGCGGGCCCTGCAGCGCGGCGACCTTGCCCTGCCCACCGCCGTTTCGGTTCAAGATTTCAACCAGCTCACCAACGCGTTGGGCCAGCATTCCATAGGTCCAGCATCGATCTCCGCCGTGGAGCGCAATTTGATCCGGGCCTCGGTCCACGCGGGCGAGGAAGGACTCGAAAACGCTTGGGTAGCGCGGCCGATCGAGTGTCTGCTGGAGGTCGGGCAGACTGGCGGCGGTTTCCGGATCGGCGAGGCTGTAGGTTTGGGCCGGGTCGTCGGGTTGCGCGGCGGCCTGCTCCAATAGGAAACGGAGCTGGCGAAGCATACTGACCGCCCGTTGGCGTGAGAAGAGATGACGGCGGTACACCAGCCGCATGACCAAACCCTCGTCCGCTTCGGCCAGGTAGAGGGTCATCAGAAAAGGCGAGATGGGTGCGCCCGGTTCCATGCCCGTCAGTTGTAACAGGGGCGCGTCTACCCGGACGCGCGGGGTGTTGACAAAGTTGAACATCACGTCAAAAAACGGGTGGCGGCTCAGGCTCCGTTCCGGTTGCAGCGTTTCCACCAGCTTCTCGAACGGCGCATCCTGATGGGCGAAAGCCCTGAGGCTTTCGGAGCGCACGCGGCGCAAACACTCCCGAAAGCTGGGCTCGCCCGCCAGGTCGAAGCGCGGGGCCAGGGTGTTGAGAAAACAGCCGATAAGCGTTTCGGCGCCCGGTTGGGCGCGGCCCGCGACCGGCGTGCCGATGATCAGGTCGGTTTGGTCGGCCAGACGGCCGAGCAACAGCGCGAAACCCGTCAACAAGGTCATGAACGGGGTGGCGTCCTCCTGCCGGCCCAGGTTCTTGAGCTGTTTGGTCAACGCGGGCCGTAACCGGAGTGATTGGCTCGCGCCCTCTTGACTCTGTTGGTTTTCAAGGTCGCCGTCCAACGGCAATTGCAGCAGGGGAAGCGGGGCCTTGAGCCGCTCGCGCCAGTAGGTGATTTGCGCCTCCAGGCGGGCGCCCTCCAGCCAGCCGCGCTGCCAATGGGCGAAATCCGCGTACTGGAAGGGCAGGGGATTCAGGGGAGTTGGAGAGGGTTCTGATAGATGCGAAGCATAGGCTCTCGCGAGCTCGCTCACGAGAATGCCGATCGACCAGCCGTCCGCGATGATGTGGTGGAGGGTGAGCAGCAGTACGCTCGTTCTAGGCTCCTGTCGGATGAGATGAACGCGCGAGAGCGGTCCGCGTTCCAGGTCGAAGGGGCGTCGCGTTTGTTTTTCCACCAGGCTGGAGAGCGTCTCCGTGCGTGTCTCCGCGGGGAGGCCGCTCAGGTCGCAAATGGGAAGGAGAAAAGGCGTCGGCTCCAGTATTTGAAGTCGCGGTTGGCCGTTGATCGAGGGGAAGACCGTGCGCAGAACCTCGTGGCGGGCGATTACACCGGTCAGGCCTATCTCCAAGTCGGGTAGGGAGGCGCGGCCTTGCAGGCGAATAGCCGAGGGCAGGTGCTGGCCCGAGGCGCCGCCTTCCAACTGGTGCAGGAACCACAAACGTTGTTGGGCGAAAGAAAGCGGGAGCTCGTTGGAGCGGGAAACGGGCCTTGGGCCGTGGGAATCGGAAAGGTCGCCGCGGGTGGCTACCAGCCGAGCCAGACCCGCCACGGTCGGTTCGGCAAAAAAGCGCGCCAGCGGCAAGTCCAAGCCGAAATGTTCCCGAACCCGCGCGAGCACGCGGGCGGCGGCCAGCGAATGCCCGCCCGCATCGAAAAAGTTGTCGAACACGCCCATGCGCTCCCGTTCCAGCACTCGACCAAATATGCCGACCAATGCGGCCTCGGTCTCATCGCGAGGCGGTTCGTAAGCGTTGGCGGCAAGCGCCTTGCCGGGATGTGGTAGGCTGTGCCGGTCGATCTTTCCATTGGGCAGCAGGGGCAACCGCTCCAAAATCACGAAACGAGCGGGCAACATGTGCCCGGGCAAGCGTTGCGCGAGATCTTTTTTCAGATCGCCCGCCACGAGGGATTTTGGGCGCGAGCCTGGATGAGCCGGTTCCGGTTGGACGTAGGCGATCAAAGTCTCGCCATGGCTCGCCACCGCCGCCGCGCGGATTCCCGACAGCCCGCTCAGCAGGGTCTCGATCTCCTCCGGTTCGATGCGGAAACCGCGCAATTTGAGTTGGCGATCTACACGTCCCAATAGCTCCAACGACCAATCGCTGTTCTCCAAATCAGCGGCCAGACGCGCGCGGTCGCCGGTATGGAACAGGCGTGCGCCTGGCTCCAAGGAAAAGGGGTCGGGCGAGAAACGGGAGGCGGTTTGGACCGGATCAGCCCGGTAACCCCTGCAGAGATTGGCGCCCGCGGCAAACAACTCGCCGGGTATGCCCGGCGGTAACGGCTGGAACCGGGAATCGAGCACATATAGACGGGTATTGGAAATAGGATGTCCCACGGAAAGGTTTTCCGAGTGATTGTCAGAGGAAACCTCATGCCAGCTCACATCGCCGCAGACCTCTGTGGAACCGTACAGGTTGAGCAGCCTCGCGGATGGGAATTGCGCGCGGAAACGGGCTACCAGCGCGGGCGTCAGCCTTTCACCGCTCAGGCTCCAAAGTTCGAGGCGGGGCAGGCGCTGGCCCAAATCGGGCCAGGCATCCAGCAGAGCGCTCAAAAGCGAGGGCACCAACACCATCCGGCTGACGCCCATCGCGGCCAGCAAGGGCGCCATGCGGCGAGGGTCCTTCGCCTGGTCCTGCCTGAGTTGCAAAGCGACTACGCCTTTCAGCATCGGGCCGAAGATCTCCCACACCGAATCCACGAAACCCAAGGCGGTCTTGTGGCAGGCCATTTCACCCGGCCGAAAAGGAAAGGCCTGCCACATCCACGCCAGGCGATTGGCCGCGTTGGCATGAGTGCCCGTGACGCCCTTGGCCCGTCCCGTGGAACCCGATGTGAAGAGGACATAGGCCGTGACCGCGGTTGGGAGAAGAGAGGGAAGGTCTGCCGCACACCGAGTCGCGTCAAGGTCTTCCCAATACAGGGTTTCACAATTGGGAAGGGCTGGGCCCCGCGTGTTTCGAGAGCTCAGCACCAGGCGCGCGCCGGCGTCCGCCACCATTTCGCGCAAGCGGAGTTCGGGGTAATCGGGCTCCAATGGAAGATAGGCGCCGCCGGCCATCAAAATCGCCAGCAGACCAGCCGCCTGATCCGCGTTCCGATGAAGGCGGATGCCCACGACCTCCTCGGTCTGCAGGCCTCGCTCGCGCAAATTGGCCGCCATGTTCCGCGCGCGCTCATACAGGGATGTATAGGTCAGGGAAACGGAACGGTCCGTATCGTCCTCCCCGTCTCCGATAGAACACAAGGCGAGCGCATCCGGGGTCCGCAGGGCTTGATCGACAAAGAAATTCTCGAGCCGCCGCGTTTCTTGCGCCGATTCTGTCCGATTCCATCGGTAGAGGATTTCCTCCCGCTCGGCCTCATCCATCCAGTCGTGTTGCCATGCGGCGATCTCCGGCGCGGCAGCGATGGACCCGGCCAGGTTCCGCAACCAGCCAACCCAGCGTTGAATGGTGGCGCGCTCGTACAAATCCGCATTGAATTCGAGGATGCCCTCCACCGCCTTACCCCGTTCCCGCATGGCGAGGGTCAATTCGAACTTGGCGCTCGTGGTTTTCCCCTCCACCGGCTGGAAGCGCAATCCTTGGAAAACCGCTTCCGGCTCGGGATTGTTCTGCAGAATGAACATGACTTGAAAAAGCGGGCTATGACCGGGATCCCGTTGCGGCCGCAAGGCTTCCACCACCTGTTCGAAGGGAAGGTCTTGGTGCTGGTAGGCTTCTAGGGCGGTTTGGCGCACCCGCGCCAGCAGCTCGATGAAGGAGGGGTCTTGACCCAAATCGAAGCGCAACACCAGGGTATTCACCAACACGCCGATGAGCGGTTCGGTTTCGGAGCGGTTGCGGTTGGCGATGGGGGCGCCGAGCACTACATCCTCCCGGCCGCTGAGCCTTGCGATCAGCAGGGCGAACAGTGCGCTGAGCACCATGAACGGGGTGGCCTGTTGGTGCCTGCCGATCGAGAGCAAGCTGGCCGCGCTTTCCGGTGGCAGAGAGAAGCGAACCTCGCCGCCGCGGTAGGTTTGTGCCGGCGGTCTGGGGTGGTCGGTGGGCAAGCCCTGGAGGGCGGGTAACCCGGCCAGACGTTTGCGCCAATAGGTCAGGTGCGCGGTCATGGAAGCGCCTTCCAACCATCGCCGCTGCCAGTAGGCGTAGTCCGCGTATTGGATGGCCAGTCGGGGCAGGCCGGCGAGGGCCGCTTCTTCGCGGGACCCGTCCAGCAGCGCCCCGTAGAGTAGGGCCATCTCGCGGATGAACAGGCTCAGCGACCAGCCGTCCGCGATCATGTGATGCAAGCTGGTCAAGAGCTGATGCCGGCGGGAATGGGAGCGAATAAGCGTGAAGCGGAATAGGGGCCCGCGTTGGAGATCAAAAGGCATGGCGGCCTCCCGAACCCGAAGGTCCGCGATCAGGTTTTCGCGAATCGATTCGCTCAGGCCGCGTGTTTCCACCAGGGTAAGCGAGGTCCTGGTTTGCTTGAGGATGATCTGCCGCGGGCGGCCGCGAGTTTCGGCGAACACCGTGCGCAGAGGCTCGTGGCGTTGGACCAACAATCCCAGGCAAGCTTGCACGGCCAAGGTGTCCAGCGGGCCGTGGAGCCGCGTGGCCGCGGCCAGGTTGTAGGTGGACGAGGGCCCCTCGAAACGGTCCAGGAACCACAGGCGTTGCTGAGCGAAGGAGAGCGGCAGCTCCCGGTCGCGTGGGACGGGCGTCAGGCGCGGCGCATCCTGTCCGGGCGTCTCGGGAGAGGCGTTGCGCAGCCGCGCGGCCAGGTCCGCGAGCACCGGCGCCTCGAACAGCCAGCGAAGGGGAAGGTCCGCGTGGAATCGGTCGCGAATGCGCGACATGACGCGCGTGGCCAACAGGGAATGGCCGCCGATTTCGAAGAAGTCGGCAGTTGCGCTTACCCCCTCCAATCCCAGGACCTCCTGCCAAATTGCGGCCAGCGTTTTTTCTTCCCTCGTGCGCGGCGGTGCGAAAGCCCGAGGGCCCGAGGCCACCGAGACGGGTGCGGGCCGGTTTCTGAGCGCGGCCCGGTCCACCTTGCCGCTGGGCGTCAAGGGCAAGGCGCTCAATGCCTCGAAGCGAGCGGGCAACATGTAATCGGGAAGATGCGTCTTCAAGAAGGCGCGCAGCTTTCGCCAATCGGGTTCCGGTTCTTTCGCCCTCGGAATGAGGTAGGCGGCGAGGTATTGGTGGCCGGATGGGTTTGCGTGGGGAATGACCGCGGCAGCCGCAATCGAGGGAAGGGAGGTCAGCAGATTCTCCACCTCTTCCGGCTCCACGCGGAAGCCGCGGATCTTGACCTGAAAATCGA
>JBGTRP010000090.1:0-13974 GCA_041940685.1 Acanthopleuribacteraceae bacterium | reverse complement strand
ACCCCACGGGCATCAACAAAAAGGGAACCTCGTTTTTGGGCCGTTGCAGAATCTCGCCGAGAAAACCCATGGGACTGGGCGTGTGGGTGAGGGTGGCCAGACCCGCGTTGTGAAGCGCGGCAATCAACATTCCCGCGGCAATTCCGCTGGATTCGCTCACATAATAGTTCTTTTGGCGCTTGCCGTCGATGATGCGGTAGTTTTGGCGAAACACAACAATCAGCGCGGGCGCGATTTCGAGGTATTCCTTGTGATGATCGGTGCCGAAGATTTCCAAATCCTCGAGCCAATCCTCGGGAAAACGGTGCTCGTAGTTCTCGCGCTCCTCCTTTTCCGCGGCCAGGCGGATTTGGCGCTTCATTTCAGGATCGCGCACCACGCAGAAGAACCAGGGCTGCTTATGCGCGCCCGACGGTGCGGTGCCCGCGGCCAATAGGGCATTCTCGATGACGCCCTCGGGAATCGGGGTTGGCGCGAACTCGCGTACGGTGCGCCTTTGGTCCAGTAGCTCATAAAAATCACGCGACCTTTGCAGCATCTCTTCCGCGGGTCTGCGGGGGAAAGAGTAGGGAATAAAGGCTGGTTTGGTTTTCATGATGGTCTTGGTTGCCTCCGCAAAAGTTTGGAACCGGGAAAGGGAATTCCCGCGCGATTTCAGGGTTAGGTTTCACCCACTGGTCTTTATAACATTCCCTTGCCGCGCCGGGGTAGGAAAAGCGCCCGGGAAACCAGGTTCGCTGGCGGCTGGTCCTGGGGTCAAAGAGTGCGTTTGGAAGAGAAGATCAGGTTGGCGGTGATTAACCCGGCGACGAGGGCAACGGCAACCAAAACCATGGTAAATGCCGTTTCTAGGCCGGAGAGGGTATCCTTTTCCAATAGAAAGGAAAGACTTTTAAAACCAATGCTCCCGGGAACCAACAACATGATGCCGGGGACGAGGGTAATGGAAGCGGGCCTGTCGGCCAGGCGCGCAAAGAGGTTGGTGGCCAGACCCAAGAGCAGTGCGGCCAGGAAACCGCCGAGCTTGGGCCCCAGCATTTGACCACCCGCGCGCGCGGCGCTGAAGGCGAAAATGCAGGAGATGAAAATCCAGCCGATGTCCCCGGGTTTGGCCTTGAAAAGAACCAGGTAAGCCAAGGGCGCGACCAATAGCGCGACCCATGTGCTCCAATCCTCCAGCGGGATGGGGCTCGAATTGGGGAAGGGTCCAAACGCGATCATGGCAAGTTTTCCTCCCAGGGCAATTCCAAAACCCATCATCAGGAAGGTAAGCGCGGCGTTGGCCATCCTCGCGGTTCCGGAGATCGGGTGACCCGTGGCGAGCTCGGTCAGCGCGGTGGTCAAGGTGAGCCCTGGAATCAACACGATAAGGCCGGTAAGCGTGGTGATGTAAATGGAAAGATGGCCAATGCTGTAGGCGGTCGCGGCAGCGATAAAAATAGCGAATAGTCCCGCGAATAACGGTATCAGGTTCCCGAGGCCCTTCCACCTTTCTGCCGCGGCTACCAAAAATCCTACGAGCAGGCCTATTAGGGCCGAGGTCAACAATTCGGCCAGTCCACCGCCGAACAGCCGCGCCGCGGCGGCAGAGGCCAAGGTAAAGCATATCAGGGTGAGAAAAGAACCATAGCGCGGGGGCGCGGCTACTATTTCCGCGAGGGCACGGTTCCCTTGGGCCGCGCTCAGCATGCCTTCGCCCACGGAAATCGCCAACTTGTACAACAGGTCGAGCTTGCCCAGATCCAGCTCCCCACTGGATACCCGCAGCAAAAATGTACGCTGTTCCTCTCCCTGTCCAAAGGCGGCCATCAGCACGCTGGGAGACGAAAAAAACTGGCCCCTGGTCCCCAATTTCTGGTTGAGGAGGGCCATGGTTTCCTCCAGCCGGTGCGCGGGGATTCCGTAACCCTGAAGGGCACGCGCCATGTCTAGGATAAACCTTTCTTCCTCACCCCGCACCCTGCCATTTTGCCGCCTTGCCACACGAACCCCGGCCATCTCCTCAACTCCGAAATTCAACATTCCCCTACGCCAAATCCCGCTTTCGTTCGTTCCATATATCTGATTAACGATTGCGGGCCGCACGGGCGCGCTTCATAATAAAGGGTACAGCCGGAAAATGGGAGGAATTTGTGCCAAAACCTAGGTCATCTTGTTTAAAGAAGTTGGGAATTGGTTGCGCGGGTATTGTTGTCGTCCTTTTGGTCATGCTGGTGTTGGTTTTGGTCGGCGCCATGGTGAACAAACCGAAGCCCCCGGAGTTGACCACTTTTCAAAGCGGGGAGACGATTGTGCGGGAAGGCAACCTCCTCAATTTGCCCGATGCGCGGGTGGAAAGCAAACCCGTGCGTGTTTCCCTGGACCTTGCAATGCTGGAGTTCGACCTGCTTCCAAGCGAGCAGGAGGGTGAAATTCAAATCGA
Organism: Acanthopleuribacteraceae bacterium; assembly: GCA_041940685.1. Lineage (GTDB taxonomy): Bacteria > Acidobacteriota > Holophagae > Acanthopleuribacterales > Acanthopleuribacteraceae > JBGTRP01. The sequence goes on along the minus strand of JBGTRP010000090.1, from coordinate 11,552 downwards.
GGCCAGTTACGACAAGGCCAACTTCGATTTGACGACGAATATTGAAGAAAAAAATGACTACATCGATTACAAGATTTCCTTCAAAAACAAGCGCTCCATGTTTGGCATCATATGGGGCGCCAAGAACGACAACAGAAATTTGGATAACGAGTTGAAGGTTTTTTTGCCCAAACACCTGCTTTACCTGTTAGACATGAAGATGGAATTTGGCGAGTTCAATGTGGATTTGTCCGGATTGGCGGTGCAGTCCCTGGATGTGGACATGTCCAAGGGCGAGTTCGATTTGGAAATGAAGAAGGATAACCTGGTGCCCATGGAAAATATGGAAGTGCGTACGGGCATGGGCGAGTTTCGGTTGGAAGGATTGAATCACATGGGCTTCCGCAAAGGAACGGTTACCGGCAGCATGGGAGAAATGAGTTTGGCCAGCATGGGACCCTTTCGTGAAGACATGGATCTGGTGGTAAATATGTCGATGGGGGAAGCTCGGTTAGAAATTCCCGACAACGTGGAAGTGGATAGCAATATCGGCGTTTTTCTGGGCGGTATGCGTGGGGCAAGAGCACTGGACCCCTCGGTTCAGGAACCCAAGACCTTGAATTTGAAAGGCGGCATTCGCTTGGGAGAAATGAATGTTGTGCGGCGGAACTACACGCCCAAGCCCAAGCGTATTTTGCGGACCTTACTGGAAAATCAAGACGTGGATGCGGTCATTAATCAGGCAAGAGAGTTTCATCAGGAAAAGCCAGAGTACTTCGAAATATCCCGAGTGTCCATTAATTCCATGGGCTATGATCTGATGCACAAAAATCGCATGGAAGACGCGCTGAAGCTCTTTAATCTCAATATTGAATTTTATCCGGAATGCGCGAACTGTTACGACAGCCTGGGCGAGGCATATCTGAAAACCGGGGATCGGGAAAGCGCATTGGCTCAATTCGAGCGTTCTCTGGAGCTGGAGCCGGATAACGAGGATCTCCGTGAAACCGTGGAAAGACTCAAGAGGGGCGAGGAACCCTGAGCTCGAGACGAATTTTGCTCCAGCTCTCCAGCGGGTTGTCGTCCTGTTTTACCAAGAATAGGTTGTCGGCCTCCCACGGGGAAAACGGCTAGATTTAGGGGAAGGGCGTTTTACTGCTTGCATCCGGACTCGGGCTCCTGAAAACTGTTGGCGGGCGTTTCTAGCTTGATTATTGCGTAATAAATTTGATCGCCTAGACGGTTGTTGAGCCCATGGCTCGATAATCGATGGGCGCAGAAAGGCGGACCGGAATGGACGGAGTCTATAACTTGACGCTCCTGATCGCACTTATCTCGGGCGCGCTGGGAACGGCCTCTGTCGCGATTCGGCTGGCTGGCAAAAACGATGGCGTATTTTCCCCGAAGTTTCTAAGGATAAATCCGTCTTTATGCGGCTGGGTATCCCTTGTCAGCGCGGCAATTTCCATCGCCGTTCATGCCCGTCACGGCCATGGTCCGGGCTCATTGGAGCCGCTTGGCCCATTGGCGTTTGTGCGCGTACATCCCATCTACCTGATTGTGGCCGCGCTGATCCCGTGCTGCTTCCTTTCCAGCCGTCTTTCGGATGGGTAGTGGGCCTGGCGGCCAGGTCCTTCCCGGATTGGAGTCCTTGGCGGTGAGCGGTTCATTCCAATTCGGCAATCCCAGATCGGCTTCTTGTCTTAATTTGACACCTTGGGCGTCGTTTGCATGTCATCTTCTACCCGCTGGATCGATTGCTTGAGTTTGGCGGCAAGGACGCGAACGCTGGGTTCCAGGACCATACTATCGTGATCGCCTGGCACCTCAAAAACCTCCAGTTCCGCCACATGCGGGGTCCAGCCATTGTCGGGCAGGACCAATTCGCGCTGCGCACTGATCACCCGGTCGGGAGAGATGACGTAGGTCTGGTCCAGTTTTGGACGGAAGAGGGTCATTCGGCCGGGATAGGGTTGAAGCTGATAGCGCTCCAAGGCGCGGCGAAAGGCTTGCTCGATAGCCTCGGAATGGAACTCTGTCGATGCTCGTTCCGGTTCGGTTCGGCCCAGTAATCCGCGCAGGCGGCTCCATTCCCAGCGCGCGCGGTCGCGAAGCCATTGCAGCACATACCCGGCTTTCTCCCGTTGAAGGCGGGTGCGGTGGATGAAGAGTTTGTCCTTGCGGGTGAGTTCGGGTCGTTGCGGAAGAGGGGTGTCGAACATCACCAGCAAACGCACCTCCTGACCCTCTCGTATCAGTTGTTGCGCCATTTCAAAAGCGGTGATTCCCCCTCCGGAAAAGCCTCCCAGGAAGTAGGGCCCCTCGGGTTGGACCGTGCGAACCTCGGCAAGGTAGTCCGCGGCCATTTCCTCGAAGGTTTCATGCGGCGGGTCGTCCCCGTAGAGCCCGCGCGCCTGCAAGCCGTAAAAATGACGGTCATGCCCAATGAGGTGGGCGAGGTGCCGGAGGTTTAGCACGTTTCCAAACATACCGGCGACCAGGAAAAAGGGAGTCCTGGGTCCGCCCTTACCCGAGTGCATGGCCACTAGATGAGTGTGTTTGCGGCCCACCATTTCCTCCGGAGGGCTTTCCCTTTCCTCGCCTCCATTTTTGGTTTGGCGAATGAGTTCGGCGGCGCGTTCGATGGTGGGCGCCTCGAAAAGGATGGATATGGGAAATTCCAGACCATAGACCTCTTTGATTTTGGCGAAGAGCCGAACCGCGATTAACGAGTGCCCCCCCAAATCGAAAAAATTGTCCCGAATGCCCGCGGCCTCCACCCCCAGCAAGGACTCCCAAATGGAGGCCAACTTGCGTTCGATATCATCGCGCGGCGCTAGGAATTCGCTTTCGAGCTCGGGCCTCGCGAATTTGCTGGAATCCTCCAGCGGCGCGACCGCGAGTGCCGCGGTTTGCTCCACGAGTTGCGGCAAAATGAGGGGAGAAGCGGCAATCAAGGGGCGGTTCCAATTGTTGAGGACCCGTTCCAGAATTTCGATGCCTTCCTCGGGCGTGATGCCTTGACTCAGGTTATGGCGCAACATTCGCTCCGCCGGCGTGAGTTGTTGACGGCCCGGCTGGCCCGCGGCCCTTTCGATTTCCAGGTCCGCGAGCCGGGGCGCGGTGACGGCAAGCTCGTTCCCGGGTCCCAGTCTCATCATGGTGAATGCATCAAATTCGGCCAGGATTCCGCCATCCCCATCCGTGAGCGTGATCTGAAAGGTCGCGGTTTCCTCATTCTCCTGACTTGAGTTGGCGATGCGGACCCAACTTAGGATCGATGCGGGCAAAGGCTTGTAGATGCGGGCGTTTCTGTAGGAAATCGGAACCCAGAGAGAGTTGCCTTGCTCGTATCCCGGGATGAGCGACATGCCAAAGCTGGTGGCGATGTCCAACAGGCCCGGGTGGAGGGCGTAATGATCCAAGTCCTCGTGAAATTCTCGCGGTAAGGCCAAACTGGCCATGGCCTCGGAAGCGCCGAAATGGGCTTGGCGGAGCACCCGCCAGCGAGGCCCGAAGCGTAGGAAATCCTCTTGATGGAGACGAATCGGGCCGTTTTCATCGGTCCAGGCCTCGCGATTGCATCGTTGCCAAATCTCCGGAAGCGGCAATGCTTTTTCCCGGCTCGCGGCGTAGGGGAGCAGGCGCGCACGGGCGTGGGTTTCCCAAGCGCGGCGGCCTTCCTCCTGGGTGTGGAGGCTTTGTACGGTAAAACTGTAGCCCTGATCAACGGGTTTGAGGAGGACGCGGCAGGATTTTGGTTCCGAATCATCGACGAAAAGGGGGCTGAAAAAATAAATATCCTGAATTTCCATCAGGCGCTTTTCACCGTGATCGCTTAGGGTTGCGTACAACAATTCCAAATATCCGGTACCCGGCATCAATGGCTTGCCGGCCGTGGTGCGGTGCTCGCCCAATGGCCAGTAGCTCTCTCCACGGAGTTCCATGGTGAGAATAGTCTCGCCATGAGGGCCGGTAAATCGTTCGTTGAGCAGGGGGTGCCGGGGAGGTTGACCCTGGAAAGGGGGAGGCGCTTCCTCTCCGATGAGCTTGCGAAGATTGGTTTCGGCCATTCCCACGCCGCTCCAGGGACCCCAATTGATCGAGGCCGTGAAGCGGTCCGCCCGGTTCTGGGCGCTTTCGGCGTAGGCGTCGAGAAATGCGTTGGCGGCCACGTAGTCCACCTGCCCGGGCGGCGTGGTGACCGCGCTGATAGAGGAAAACAGCAACATGAAATCCAAATGCCTGTCCTTGAACAGCATATCCAGCACGACGGTGCCGTGAACCTTGGGCGTGAAGCTCTCCTCCACCTCGGATTGATCCTTGAGCAGGATGAGATCGTCGTTCAAAACTCCGGCCGTGTGGAACACGCCATCGAGGGCGCCAAAACAAGCCTCCGCATCGGCGATCAATCGGGTCATGGCCTCCACGTCGGTTACGTCAACGCTCCTCGCCAGCACTGTTCCGCCATTTTCCTCCAAGGCGCGCAACTTGCGGACCCGATCGAGCATGGCGGCATTGGCGTGCTCGCCTCTGAGCCAAGAATCCCAAGTATCCCGATCGGGAAGGGGTGAGCGGCCCAGCAAAACCAGGTTGGCGCGCCAGCTACGGGCCAGGTACTCGGCTACCGTCATGCCCAGACCGCCCATGCCGCCGGTGATCAAATAGGTTCCGCCCTGCTTGAGGCGTAGGCGCTCATCCTGGGCCGGCACGGTCACCCTCTGATAGGTCAACCGCAGGCGCTGACCCTTCCGGTAGGCGTTGGCGTCGTTGGAGGGCCCGGCCGAGGTTTCTTCGATGATGCATGAGGCCGCGGCTGCAATTTGGCGCTCGCGGTCGGCTCGTTTGAAAAGCCCGTGGGCGGGTAGGTGCGGGAGATCGAGGTCAATGGTGCGGCAGGAAATGTTGGGAAACTCACGGGGAATGACGCCTGCCGGGCCTAAAAGCGTGGCCTTTTCGGGATAGGGAAGAGGTTCCTTATCGACCTGGCGCATGCCGTTGCCAAAGACCAGCAATTCTAGTCGTTCCTCGATATTCTCACCGCCCAGGGCCTTGGCCAGATAAAACAGGCTGTAGAAGCCCCGTTCTTGATTACGGTGGAAAAAGCTTGATCCAGGCCGATATGTTTCCGCGGTAGTCAACATCCAAAGATGAAGAATTTTGCTGGGGAACTTGCCGCGAGCCAAAAGATCATGCACGAGGGCCGTGTAATCGGTTCTTCCGCGTTCCGGGGAAAGCGCGTATTCGGTTTCGTTCAGGCGCTCGAAGGTATCGCTCTCGCGAACCGTCAAAACCTCGTGTCCGGCTTCGCTCAGGTGACGCGCCACGCGATTGCCGGGCCCGGTTTCATCCAAAAATATAAGCCAGCGCGTGGGTTCCTGGTCCATGGCGGCGATAGCGGCCCGCTCCCAAACCGGCGCGTAGAACCAGTCGTCCTTGCTCGGCGTTTTCATCAGCCTTTGCAATGAATCCTCGGCCTTTGTCCTCGGCTTGCCGGGTTCGATCCAGTAGGGACGTTTGCGGAAGGCGTAGGTGGGCAAGGGCGCGCGGTTGCGCCTTTGACCCCGCCACAAACGCTCCAACTCGGGTAGGGCCCCGGTCGCCCAGAGCCGCCCCATCGCGGTCAGGAAAAAGATGTTGTCGGGCGTGTCTTCATCTCGATGGCGCATGGAGGGAATTGCAACCGTCTCCGGCTTGGAGGAGGGGTTCTGACGCGTCAGTGAACAAAGGGTTTTGCCGGGTCCGATTTCTAAAAAGATCCGGCCCGACTGCTCGAGCAGGGTTGTCATGCCCTGCCCGAAAAGTACGGTTTGGCGCAGATGCGCCACCCAATACCCCGCGGTGGCCGCTTGAGCGGGATCGATCCAATCGCCCGTCAGGTTGGAGATAAAGGGAATGCGGGGCTCGCGCAATTTACAGGTCTCCAGGTAGGCCCCGAACTCTTCCAGGATCGCGTCGAGCGCCCGCGAATGCGCGGCTACCTCGATGGGGATCCGGCGGGCTTCCACGCCTTGGGCGCAAAGCCGGTCGAGGACCCGGGTCAAGCTCGGCTCCGGGCCGCTGAGCACGTGCAGCTCGGGGCCGTTGATTACCGCCAGGTCCAGACCCTCGGCCATGAAAGGCTCCAACTCGGTCTTGGGAAGGGGGACGCTGATCATGCCGCCATTCGGCAGGGTCTCGAAGAGGCGGCCCCGCAGGGCAACCAAACCGAGGCATTCCTCAAAACTTAATACGCCAGCGATACAAGCCGCGGTATTCTCGCCCATGCTGTGGCCAATGAGCGCCTTGGGCTGGACGCCCTTGGACATCCACAAACGGGCGAGCGCGTATTGAATGAGAAAAAGAGCGGGAAGCTGAAGAGAGGGGCGCCAGAGTTGCGCCTCCGCTTCCTCGCTAGATCGGTCTTCCGCGAAGATGAGGGGCCGCAAGTCAAGACCCTGGCGTTGCTCCAACCACGCCAGACCTCGGTCCATGTGCTCCCGGAAAAGGCGCTCTTCCCTGTAGAGGTCCATCCCCATGCGCGGGTATTGAGAGCCACCGCCGCCAAACATGAAAGACACGGACACATCGCCCTGTAGAGCCATATGAGTATGAAGGAATCGTGGGTCATGGCTCTCTAGAATTTGGGCGGCTTCCACGGCGTTTCCATGCGCCAATACGCAACGCCATGGGAAAGCGCGACGGCCGAAATGAAGGGTATAGGCCGCATCGGCCAGGGATGGCGGGGGATTTTCACGGAGGTGACGGGCGAAACGGCCGAGATAATCTTCCAGGGATTGGCGGTTGTTGGCGCTGAAGGTGAGTAACTGAATATCATCCTCGGCCGGGTCGTCCGGATCGGAGGACGGCGGTTCTTCAAGCAATAGATGCGCATTGGTGCCGCCCACACCGAGGGAGTTGACGCAAGCTCTGCGGGGATGAGGGTTTTGGGGCCATTCGCGTGTGCGGTCATTGACATAAAACGGACTTTCCTGGAGTCGCAGTTCCGGGTTGGGCGCCTCGAAATGGAGGCTGGGAGGAATCTTGCCATGGTGAATCGCCAAGGCGGTTTTGATGAGGCTGACGATGCCCGCGGCCGTGTCCAAATGACCGATATTCGATTTGACCGAGCCGATGGCGCAATAGCCCGTGGCCTCCGAGGTCTGGCGAAAGGCGCGGGTCAGCGCGGCGATTTCAATGGGGTCGCCCATGGGCGTGCCCGTGCCGTGGCATTCCACGTAGTCGATGGTGCTGGCGGCGACATCCGCGATCTCAAGCGTTTCGAGCACCGCGGCTTCCTGGCCGTCCACACTCGGGGCGAGGTAGCCGATTTTGGCGGCGCCGTCATTGTTAACGGCGGAGGCCCTGATCACGGCATAAATGTGATCGCCCTGCTCCAGCGCTTCCTCAAGCGGGCGCAGGACCACAACCCCCACGCCACTGCCAAAGATGGTTCCCCGTGCGCGATGGTCGAAAGGTCTGCAATGACCGTCCGGTGAAAGGATCTCCCCTTCTTTATAAAGGTACCCCTGATTGTGGGGAATCTCAATGGTGACTCCGCCGGCGAGGGCCAGGTCGCATTCGCCGTTGAGGAGCGACTGGCAGGCCGCGTGAACCGCGACCAGTGAAGTGGAACAAGCGGTCTGAATGTTGACGCTGGGTCCCGTGAGGTTCAAGCAGTAGGAGAGCCGCGTGGTGAGAAAATCCTTGTCGTTGCCCGTATGGCGCAGCAGGAACATGCCCACCGAATCCACCAGTTCAGGATTGGTGAGCAAATTGAACATCATGTAGCCGCCCATGCCGCAGCCGGCGAATACACCGATAGAGCCATCGAATCCCTCGGGCGTATGGCCCGCGTCTTCCAGGGCTTCCCAGGCGTTCTCCAAAAAATGTCGATGCTGGGGGTCCATGATCGCGGCTTCCTTGGGGCTGAAGCCGAAAAGCTCCGCGTCAAAGGCCGGGAGGTCATCGAGAACGGCCCCAGACTTGACGTAGTCCGGGTGACTGAGAAGATCCTCGGAGACGCCCGCGGCCCGCAGTTCCTCGTCGCTGAAACTGGTCACCGATTCCACGCCCTGGCATAGATTGCGCCAAAAGGTCTCCAGGTCGCTTGCGCCCGGGACTCGAAGCGCCATGCCGATTACGGCCACCCCATTCAGTGGCGGGTCCTTATGGTCTTGATTCGTCATCGTGGATAGAAATCCTGGTCAGGAGGAGGTGGCGCGGGTTTGGCGGGCTCGCCGGTTCATGGCCTGCCGCCTGCGCTGGGCGCGGGCAACGCTCTTGTGAGGGGCGGTCGATTGGGTGTCCTCGGAAAGGAATTGGGTGAGGGCGCGGACGGTGGTGAAACGATAAAGATCGGTTAAAGAAATGGACTTGTTCAATAGGGTCGAGAGCTGGCGGTGCATGCGAACCACCATTAAGGAATGCCCCCCGATATCGAAAAAACGATCGTCAATGCCCACGCGTTCGCGTCCCAAAAGCTCTTGCCAGAGTTTTGCGATTCGTGTCTCGAGCTCATTTTGCGGCGGCGCGTACGCGGCCTGGGAACGCATCTTAGCGACGCCGGGTTTTGGAAGCGACTTGCGGTCAACTTTGCCATTGGGCGTCAGCGGAAGGCCGTCGAGAAATTCGTAGCCCGTGGGGATCATAAATGCCGGTAGCCGACTGCCTAAAAAGCCTCGCACCGCGGCTTCATCAAGGCCTTGGTCGGGGGTGACGATATAGGCAATCAGGCTGGCGTCTTTTCCCGACTCCTCGTATACCATGGCAACCGCTTCCCGAATGGACGGGTGACGGAGCAATTGATTTTCGATATCGCCCAACTCGATTCGATAGCCTCGCAGCTTCACCTGGTAGTCGATCCTACCCATGAACTCTAGGATGCCGCGGCGGCCGTGGAAAACCCGATCGCCGGTTCGGTAAAGCCTGCCTCCCGGATCGTGTCCGAAAGGGTCGGGAATAAACTTCTCGGCGGTTAGTTCGGGGCGACGATGGTAACCGCGCACAACGCCCATGCCGCCGATCAAAAGCTCGCCGGGGAAACCCGCCGGCAAAAGCTCACCCCGGCTGTCGAGCACGTAACAGCTCGTATTGGCCAAGGGTCTCCCGATGGGTATGGTTTCCTGGATTCTCTCTAAGGGTTGGGTGGTTGACCAGATGGTGGTTTCCGTGGGCCCGTACATATTGGTGAGGCGTCCCTCAAAGGCGGCTCTCAGCCGCTTGGCGAGGGGCAGGGGCAGGGCCTCCCCTCCCACCATCACATGTTGAAGGCTGGAGGGCAGCCTTCGGGAGGGCGCTTCCGCGAGCAGGATGCGCGCCATAGAGGGCGTGCATTGGAGGTGGGTAGCCCGCTCGCGTTCGAGCAATTGGTAAGGCGATGGGTCCCGCTGGAGGTCTTGGGAGGGTTCGCGTCCAGGGTTGGCACGGCGGCGCAGTTGGTCGAGAAAGCCCAGATGATCCAACACGGTTTGCGTGGGTACGCCGAAATCGATGAGACAGGCAATTTCGTTGACGCCGATTTGTTTTAATTGATCCACCAATTGAAGGCAGCGCCCCGGTTCTCCAAACAGCCCACTGGTCTCGTAGTAGCGTTCAAAAGCATGGTCCAGCAAAGCCTGGCGCTCCTCCTCACTGAGGCCCGCCAAGTCATCGCCAGGGTCGTCTTTTACGGAACCGGGTCTGGAAAAAGCGGGAAATGCCCAACCGTATTGTTTGAGCAGGTTGAGGGAACTGCCCAAATAGGCGCGCAATGGCGCGCGCACGACCTCGCGGACATCATCGCGGTCGCTTACGAAACTGTGAAGCATCAGGGTTACCGTGCCCGCGTCCGGGTCGTGGCCATGTTCCCCTCGCGCCTCGCGGTAGGCTTGAATTTTGGGGGCCAGTTGCGCCACGGATTGACCCAGTAAATGGGTTAAAACATTGGCGCCGACCGCGCCCGCGCGCTTGTAGGTATCTACATTGCCCGCGGTCGTCACCCAGATCGGCAGTTCCCGCTGAACGGGTCTGGGCAGGGTTTGCACGCTTACCGGCTTTCCGTTGGCTCCGGGGAAGCGTTGCGCCTCGCCACGCCACAGGCGGCGCAGGGTTTCAAGGTCGCGAAACATGATTTCTTTGGCCTTGGCGTAATTTTGCGGCATCAGCACGAAGTCGTTGGGCTGCCAGCCGGAGGCCACCGAAATGCCGACCCGTCCGCTGGAAAGATTGTCGATGACCGCCCATGCCTCGGCAACCCGAACCGGGTGATGCAGCGGCAATACAACGCTGCCCGCGCGGATCTGGACATTTTGGGTAACCGCGGCCAGGGCCGCTCCGGTAATGGCGGGGTCAGGGTACAGTCCGCCGAAGGCGTGGAAGTGGCGCTCCGGAGTCCAAACCGCCTTGAATCCGTGTTGATCGGCGAAGGCCGCGCCCTCCATCAGAAGGCGGTACTTGTTGTTGGGATCCGTTCCCTCGTCGCTGGAAAAATAAAACAGGCTGAAGTCCATGGGTTGATCGGCGTGCTGGACTCCCATCGTCTCCGCTACTCCGGATCTGTGAAGCGCCACACGGAACCCTCTGCAAAGGGTCCAGGATAACTCCAGCACGGAAATATCGAAGGAAAGGCTTGTCGTTGCCACGAGCGTGCCGGCTCGCTCGGACGGCTGGACCCTGTCCATGGCATGAAAAAAGTTGAGCACCCCTCGGTGAGGCACCACCACGCCCTTGGGCTGGCCCGTGGAGCCGGAGGTATAGATGACATAAGCCGGACTCGAACCGTCGCCGCGAGGGCTTGGGTTCTCCAACTTGCGGCGAGCTTCCGTTTGTTCCCGACGGTCGAAAGTGAAGCGAAAGCCGCGGTCGGTTTTGGGAATGTCGAGGTCCGCTCGGGTCACTATTCCGCACAGGCCCGCGTCACCGATGGTAAATGACAGCCTTTCGGCTGGATAGGCCGGGTCCAAAGGAACGTAGGCGGCTCCCGTCTTGAGAACGCCTAAAAGCGCGATGAAAAGCTCGGGTTCTCGCTCCAAGGCCACGCCTACCAAATCCTCCTGTCCAACTCCTCTTTGGATCAGCTCATGGGCGACACTGTTGGCCTCGCGATTCAGAAAACCATAACTGAGCGATTTGTCCCGAAAGGTAATCGCGGTGCGATCCGGGGTCTGGAGGACCTGATTTTCAAAGGCCTTTTGAATGTTGACGGGACCCTCTAAGGCCCGCTCGGTGCGGTTGAGCTCATTCACCAAGAATTGCTTTTCCTCGGTGGAAATAAGTGGAATTGCGGCGGATGGCGAGTCAGGCGCGAGCGCCAAACCCCGTAAAAAAGCAGCAAGGCTTTCATAGAGGCATTGGGCGGTTTCCTGACTCAGACGCTCAAGGTTGCAGGAGAGCGCGCACTCCGACCCGTTCTCGGCAATGGACCAATGGCAAACGCCATCGTGGGCGGGGGGCTGGTGCGGTTGGTTGCTCAGGTCAATGCCGATGGGGAGCCGGGAAGGGAGGGCCTCGGCCAACTCGGCATAGCGGGCGTGCAGATCCCGCGTCCAGGTCTTTTTTCGATGAAGGCGCGCCATCTCGGCATGAACGATTTCCAGTGCGTGGGAAAAGGAGTG
>JBGTRP010000089.1:0-14047 GCA_041940685.1 Acanthopleuribacteraceae bacterium | reverse complement strand
CGATGCCAAGATTGCGGAGAAAAGCTTCCATTTTGGGTTCGCGTCCAAGAAATTCGAGGATGAGGTCCATCGGTTCGAATGTGTCTCCCCGCGCGAGCACAATTTCACGAAAGCGCGCACCGGTTTCCGGGTTGAAAATCCCTCCGTGGTCGAAAATGGAGTACATGTCATCCGCGTAAACCTTGCTCCACAGGTAGCCGTAATAGCCTGCCGCATAACCGGTGAGATGACTGAAGCTGGTATGCATGAAGGTGCCTTCCACCGTGGGAAAAAGAGTATAGGTTCGCTGGATCTCATGCAGAACCCGAGTGGTGTCCTGGGGACCGGTGGGAACAAAGCCATCGTGAAAGGTCATGTCCAGGGCTGCATAGAAAAGCTGTTGCTGGGTGTTCAATCCGGAATTGAGATATTTAACCGCCAGCATTTTTTCCACCAAAGCATCCGGGATGACCTCGCCGGTCTGGTAATGAAAGGCAAAGCGCTGCAGCATTTCTTTTTCCCAAACCCAGTTCTCCATGATTTGAGACGGCATCTCCACGAAATCTCGCGCCACGCTTGTGCCCGAAAAATAATTCAAGGGCGCGGTGGTCAGCAATTGATGCATCAGATGGCCGAACTCGTGAAAGACGGTTTCCACGTCGCTATGGCTGAGCAGGCTGGGCTTGGCGGCCGTCGGCTTGGGGAAGTTACAAACCAACACCGCTTCCGGGGTTTGATACCCATCGTCTTTGAGTTTGCCGGAACGCAAGCCGAAACAGGCGGCGTGGCTGTATTTGTTGGGGCGAGGGAAGAGGTCCAGATAGAACCGGCCGATAAAGCGGCCGCCATCTCGAACCGAAAAGACACGCACATCCGGGTGCCAGACGGGGGGCTCGCGCTCTTCCTCGAATTGAATGCCGTAGAGGCTTTGCGCGAGGCCAAAGATGCCCTCAAACACGCGATCCATGGAAAAATAGGCGCGCACCTCCTCTTCATCTAGCTGGAAGTGAGCGGCCTTGTAGCGGTTGGTGATGTAGGTCCGATTCCAGGCGGAGTCCACTTCGTCGCCGGCAAAGTCGCGTAAAAGCTGAAGGTCGAATTGCGCCTTGGGGCGAACTTTTTCTGAAAGCTCACGCAGGAAACGCCATACATTTTCGGGGTTCTTGGCCATCACGTCTTCCAGGTTGTAGGTGGCGTAGTTGGGAAAGCCCAGCAGCAGGGATCGTTCCTGGCGCAGCTTCAAGATATCGTCGAGCAAGGCCAGGTTTTTTTCCTTGGAACGGTTGTGATAGATGAAATAGAGCCGTTTGCGAACGGTTTCGTCTCGGGCCAGCTTCATCACCGCGTCATAGTCTGGATAATCGGTAGTGATCTTGTAACTGCCGTCGTCCAGGCGGTGGGAGGCCTTAAAATCCTCGCTTAACCCCTCCATTTCCTGCTCGCTCAAGATCAGATGCGCGTCGGCGTCGGCAATATGTTTCTGAAAAAGGATTTCCCTTTGGTTGATCTTATCGTCAATCGCCTTGAGGCGGGCGCGATCCTCGCCCCCCAACTGGAAACCGTCGCGCAGGTAACTCTCCATGCGTTTTTCCAGATAGCGTCGTTCATGGGGCAGGAGGTCCGGGTTGGCCTCCGCGAATGCTTTCAGGGCCAGGTAAAGCGATTCATCAAGCTGCAATTCGTTTTCGAAGTTCAGAAGTTGCTCTACCGCTTTTTGAGCCGCATCTCGAATAGCCTTGTCGGGGTGGGTCTCATTAAGTAAATAGACGGGATTCAACACCGAGCTGATTTGATCGACCAGGTCGTCATAACGCAGTAGCCGCGCTTGCTTGTCAGCGACAGGGCTGGAGGCAATGGTGCTTTTTCTTTGCCGCACCTCTTCAATCACGCGCTCGGTAGCCTCCTGAATATGTTCTACCTGGATCTGTTGAAATGCCAACGGCTCTTTTGGGTTGCGAAACAGCGGATTCATCGGCCCTCCTTCGGGCCAAAGAGTATAGCAGATTGCCTCTCATGAAGGGACGGGGGATTGGCCCGGCTTCCCATAAAAAAGCATCCTGTCCACAACACTGAAGCTTATGGGCGGAAACTCCCATATGGCAACGCTTCCGGTTTCATGTCGGCATGCCGACAATCGCGAGAGGGGAGGAGCAGGCCCATGATCTTGATAAAATCTTGATCTTGAATCCAAGGCGCTCTCGGTCTTGATGAAATCTTCACTTGTCTTGATTTATGGGCTCTGTTCACGAACTGCTTAACGCCTGGATGGCTGGCGAAATAATGGGGATCCGTAGGCTAGAGGCCGGTCGAAAGCCTTCGGCCTGGGTTTCCGAACTAGCGGCGTGAATGGCGTCACCACCGGCTGACGGGTGGCTTTCATGCGCCTGACCGGGGAATTCGTTCGGGAACGCCCTCATCAGCGCCTCCACAATGCAGCCCTTGCGGCCCATTCACACCTAACTGGAGCCTGCCCAGAAACGCATTTATTTGAACCACAGGGAACACGGACCCACGGGATGGAAGAACACATATGCTTCTTTACTATTTCTGGATGGACCCTAGCTGGGGCCCGTTCAGAAGCACATGCTTTTGAACTACAGAGAACACGAATTTACATGAAGGAAAATTCGCTAGTTGCGTTGTATTCCTTTCCTTTGCAGAGAATATTTCTGTTTCTGGATTGGCTTGAACTGGAATTAGGGTGGTCTGTTGCCTTATCTGGAATGGAAATCAAAACATGGGAAGGGAGTGGTCGACGCCCCCGAAAGACAGGAAATCGTGACGGGCCCTCATACTCTAAAACTTATCGGGTTACAAAAACCACTCCGGGTTGCCCCTGGCTACTTATCCGGGACCGGGCTACTGAAAGCACGATCGATTCCGGTAGCGGTTTGGCAAGGCGAGTGGAAAAGGTAAGCCGCGCGACCAATTCCCAAGCCTAGAGCAGAAGGGCCAGGTGTAACCGTAAGGGCCCGGCTTCCCATGTATTATCGGAGTTGCGCACCGCCGCCATTCCTGGATGGAGAGAAATTAAGGCGAGACACGACATCTAAATCCCTCGATCTGAAGGATGATTTACATCCGCGGCACCAAGTTTGATTTCGCCAAGCACATGCAAGACTTTACTTTAAAAAATTTTAAAATAATACTTTATAAACAGAGTTTAATTGATGAATATTCATGTCAAAATTGATGGGATAGGTTTGTTGTTGGGACCATTCGGTACCCGGCTTTTAGAGCAGTGAGGATGAAGGCGCCCGAAGGTTCTCTACCAACCTCTTAGTTTGCTGAATCTTTTATCCGCGTGAATCCGCGTGATCCGCGGATGGCTTCTTCTCGATTGGAAATGTTATCCGCGGATCTTCGCGGATGGGAAAATCAGAACCGTCTTGTGTCGCTGATGATTTGTATAAGGCAAATTGGTTCCCTTGTTCAGGCGTTTTTGGGTGAGCTTGACGTGTTTAACGGTTCCAGAAAGTCCTGATTCGAAGCCTATACTGGTCGGGGTCGGTATTCTTCAATTCTCCGCCATGTTTTTATAAGCAATTTATTCCAAACAACTTACAGAAGGCTCGCCATTTTTCAGAAAGTCTATTGTCCGATAATATATATTATGTAAAGTTATGGGCATGGAAGAGCGATTCCAAATACTTTGCATTCAGAGCTTCCTCCCCTGTCGCCTCTCGGTGGACACATTTGTTGAGACGGGTGTCATTTCTACAACCAGTGCCTGCTTTTCAATTCAGTACCTGCTGCGATTCAACAAGGGCCAAAGATTATCCCCAATGCCATTTTATTGACTGAAAAGCATTGAGATTTTATTTTTTCGTTTGGAACATGCCTGACTGTCCGGTAAGTACCTGGCTTTTGATGCCCTTATTCCCGTTAAGCCATTCTAAGCGCCATAACCAAACCTGTTAAGTTCGGGGGAAACGGATTGCCATTGATCTGAAATCGGCAGGTCTTGAGAATACCGGAGCCTCCAGTATTGGACCGCTACGCAAGAAAAGGCCCCAACCCACAGGTTGAATAACCTTACTTCTATGGAGAAAGTAAGGCAAACAATCAAGATTTCCCCATGCCCTGTCTCGGAGAATGGCGGGGGTCGTCGAATCCCGAGCAAAGCGAGAAGCAGTGCGGGTCCGCCTTTTCTACCCGAGGAATGCAGCATGAGCGATAAGGCCTACCGCTATCCCGGAGCGAGCTCGAGTCTCTTCCGAGGCAAATAACTTTCTTCTTTTGCGCCTTGGCGGCTTTGCGAGAGAAAATGCCTGTTCTCCGATGAACACTTTTTAGGCTTTGCAAAGACGTAGTAGACCTGACATGACACTAGTGGCTCTGTCTAAGATCCGCGAGAATATTCTCCAATGCCTCGATGAGCTCCTGACGCTCCACCTCGGCTTTTTTGAAACGGAGATGAAAGGAATAGGTTTTCCTCGGGTCGCGATACTTGAAGACAAATGGTTTGGCGCGCGTCTGCTTCTTCCCCTGCCGCCGAACCTCTTCCCTACCCGCGCCGCGCGCAATTTTTTGGATCAAGGCCAACTGTTCTTCCATGGATGGCAGCCTGGCCACCCCTAGCAACATGGTTTTGGCGGTGATTTCGGCATCCAATGCCGCTTTGCGAACCTCATCGGACAAATTAGCGAGCGTGAGGGTTTCGGTTACGGAAGAGCGGCTTTTACCCAACTTGCGGGCAATATGCTCATGGGTATAGTTGAAATTCTTAAAGAGGGCCTTTAGGCCATCCGCTTCCTCGAAGGGATGCAGGTCCTTGCGTTGCAGGTTTTCGACAAGCGCAATTTCCAATATTTGATTTTTATCTAGGTTCTTAATAATACAGGGAATGGTGCGCAGACCCGCCTGCTCACTGGCGCGGAAGCGCCGTTCTCCGGAAATGATGAGATAGCCATCGCCTTCCTTATTGACGAGAATCGGTTCCAGCACGCCTTGTTCGCGAATCGAGTCGGCCAAAGCGGCCAGGTCGCCCATATCCCGACGCGGCTGATCGGGATTGGGAGTGATTTTATCCATTTCGAGCATGCGCCCCACGACTTCACCCTGATTAAAGACGAGGTGGTCGACATAGTGATTGTCATGACGCATTTTTTTGGTGGTGGGCAAACCTCTTCTAACTGACACGTTTGAGGACCTCCTTACCCAGGCTTTCGTACTGGCGAGCGCCCGTGCTGGTGGGCGCGAAGGTAAAAATCGACTCCTTATAGGCCGGCGATTCTTCCAGCCGCACATTGCGCGTGATAATGGTGTCAAATACTTTCTTGCCAAAGACATCGCGAATTTGGGCCCGAATATCCCGGCCAAGGACGGTGCGCTTGTCGTACATGGTGACCACCACGCCCAGCAGTTCGAGGTTGGGATTGGTGCGCCGCTTGATTTTTTCGATGGTGTCGAGTAGGTCGTCGGTGCCCTCCATGGCGTAGTAAGAAGACTGGATGGGAATGATGACATGGGTGCTGGCCACCATGGCGTTGACCGTGAGCAGCCCAAGTGTGGGCGGAGTGTCCACGAATATAAAATCGAATCTTCCGCCGAGGTGATCGAGCACATCCTTGAGTTTGTAGGGCGCTTCGAGCTCGCCCTGAAGTTGGGCTTCGATGCGCGCCAGGGAGATGCGCGCCGGCGCCACCGAAAGGCGCTCGATGGTGGTGGGCCGAATCACGGCCTCCCACTCCGACCGGTCCCCCGCCAGCCAATGGTAGGTAGAAGGTCCTTCCATTTGGTCGTCGTTGAGAAGCGACATGCTCGAATTGGCCTGCGGGTCCAGGTCAACGAGAAGCACCCGTTTTCCGCGGAAGCCGAGAGCGGAGGCCAGATTAACTGCCGTCGTGGTTTTTCCGACGCCGCCTTTTTGATTGGCAATAGTAATGATCATGAATCCATCCCGAGAAAATGTATTTCTACAGGGGGGCAAGCACCCGCGCGCTCCACATTTGTTCGCAATATTTTATGGTTTTTGGAGCGGAGGTCACCCTGTCTGTCCGTCAAATTTGAACTCCTGAATCAGGTAGGACGATCTTAAGCCAAAGCCGGTCTTATTGGCAAGGACCAAATCTGAAATGGTAAGCGATTCGGCCCTTTTGTTTCTCAGACATGAGTTTGGCATTACCCTAACTGCATTGTCGGCATGCCGACATCGGATTTAAGTCATTTAAATAAA
The DNA here is from genome assembly GCA_041940685.1 of Acanthopleuribacteraceae bacterium. Taxonomy (GTDB): domain Bacteria; phylum Acidobacteriota; class Holophagae; order Acanthopleuribacterales; family Acanthopleuribacteraceae; genus JBGTRP01. The sequence goes on along the minus strand of JBGTRP010000089.1, from coordinate 7,890 downwards.
GTTATTTAGGAAAAATTTTTGACACACACATTATCCTTCCAGCCGGCATCCCTCCCAGCCGGATCAGCGGATCCGCCGTGGCTTTCGCTTCTCGACGAGGCCTGGGACGGGACGCCAAATTTCAGCAGCATGCCCTTCGCCCAATCGCTGGGCCGCGGTTTCCTGGAACCCGCCGCATATCTCTCCATCCTCCGGATCGACTTTTTCCAACTAGTTCGACAAACAGGCGATTGACAAATTCATAAATAGAATTATATTTAGCATTGCACCATGTTTCTAATTGTCTTAAAAATTCAAAAAAGGAGGAAAGTAAAATGAAACTGAAAACCTTGGCCGCTGTCCTACTACTTGCACTGGCCATGGCGACCTTTTCCATGCAGAGCCTGGGACAGGGCGGACCCAATATGAAGAAGTACTTCAGCTCTTGTCCTTACGGTCCCCCGGCCATATCCTGTGGGCCCGGAGCCCAATACTGTTACGAAAGAGATTGCATTTATCCTTAATCCACGGCTGAAACCGACCCGGGCGGGTGACGTAGGCCCGTTCGGGTTTTTCCCAAAATTCCGCCACGGAGGGAGCATTCCTTGATCAGATCATCTATCCGGTGGTTCCACCTCCTCCCGCTTTTGCTGTTGTCTGCCTGTCTGGATTGGTTCGAAAAGGCTTCCCCGCCCCCGATCCCCCTGGAAACCATTGTCATCCGACAAGCTTCCCTTGAGGATTTTGCGCATTTGGCGAAGGCCGTGAAACTGGAGGCAAGGGAAGAGTCCTTGCTGGGCGATATCCACGCGCTCAAGTTGGACCCGCGCAATGGCGATATGTTGCTTGCCGATATGCGCGCCACCAAAGCCCTATATCGTTTCGACCAAGATGGAAAATTCTTACGGCGCTACGGCCGCCATGGTCAAGGGCCCGGCGAATACGAAAAACTGCTTGCTTTTGATCTTTTAGACGATGGCCGTGTACTCCTGGTCGGCTTCCATCAGATTATGCTGTTCGCCGAGGACGGCAGATTGCTTCAATTTCGCGACAACCGCTGGTCCATCCATTGGATGGAATCATCCGGAAGGCGCATCTTTGCCTATACCAGCGGAGGGTTGCAGAAGGAAGAGCGGGCTGTCCTGGTCTTCGACGACCAACTGGAGCTGATCCATAAATTTCATACTATGGATCCCCGCGTGGAGAGGGTTACGCTGGTCCCCTACGATGGCATGGCCCTCGCCGATAATCATTTGTACGTTGCGGAACTCTATGACTTTCAGGTAACCCGCTACAATCTGGAGGGCAAGGCGTTGGGCTCCTACCATTTCCCCAATTTCAACCGTGACATCGCTGCTTTTTTTCACGGCAAGGGCTCCTTGACCGATCACGAAGTATTGAAGCTGAGCCAGAGTCTTCACAACGCGCGCCGGATTGACGCCTTCGGGAATTATCTTTCCATTTTGGAGGCCAACCCCAAACGCGGAATCATGGACAATCTGCTCCTGAATTTAGAGACCAACAAACTGTACCGCTTCGAGGGGCTGCGGTTCGTGGAAGCCCGAGCCGAGCAACCCCATGTGACGGTAGACCGCATCGTGGGCGCCTTTCCCGGTGGGTTGATCGCCACGCTTGAGGATACGGAGAGATTTGACCGTATCCAGCAGCTTTACCCTGCCCTCGCGGACCTGTCCTTTGTCGAGACGGACAACCCATTGCTCCTATTCTTTGAGGTGAAACCCAGGTAAGGCATGGCCGGGAGCCGAATGTTTCCAGGAGGATCTGACATGAAGCAAAACCGCGGTGGACAGGCGTTCTGGTGGGTGCTGTTTCTTGCTCTCGCGGCTCTTTGTGCATGGAACATCTATAAGAACCGCAGCTTGACGGCTCGATTGGCGGAACCAACCAACGGCTCGTTTGCCGATGCCGATGTAGCCGCCATGCTTTACCGATCTATTGTTCACACGGGTCGTTTCATCCGCTGGCCTCAGAACTTGGAAATGATCGGAGTCGGTGAAAATGAGGGATCGCCCGGTCCAGTGGCTGGTATCCCCTACCTGCTGATGGCTTTCAGCGAATTGAGTTGCGATACTTGCCGGGATCGGGAAACGCGGTTCGCCCTGGATCTCGCCGAACGCGTGGGTTCTCAGCATGTGGTGTTCGTTACTCATGCGCAAAGCAAGCGCTATATTCGTGGGTATATGCGCCTGAACGGGATTCACCTGCCAGTATGGGCCGATTTGGAAGGGCAGTTTTTTGAGGCTAACCAAATTGATGAGACGCCGATTTTGCTGGTGTGCAATGAACGGGGCGAGGTGATCGCGGGCCACTACCCGATTCCGGAAAAGCCGGAGCTCTCGGAACCGTTTCACAAATGGTGCTTCCAGTTTTTTGGCGCATGGGAACGCGGTCGGGGCGGGTAAATTATGAAGCGGCCCCACTCAGCCGCTCACCCGCGGTGGACGAGTGCGCCTTTCGAGCCGATGACTCCCGCGTTATCAGGCGGCCACGCAGGCTGTGAACGCCCGCGCCGGTAATTTCTACTCTCGCCCAGCGGCCATACCAGCGTTCGGGATTGCCGATCTCGGCATCCAGGTGGACCAACAGGCTGTCACGGGTCCTGCCCGCCAACACATGGCGTTCCCCTGGTCTGACGCTGTCGATCAGCACCTCTCGGGTTTCGCCGATTCGCGCATCCATTAAGGTTTTCTGAATGTCTAACTGGCGCGCCTGGAGGATTTGCAGGCGTCGCTGCTTTTCCTCCAGGGGAACCGGGTCGCCGTGCTTGACGGCGCCCGTGCCGGGCCGGGGTGAATAGGCAAAGCTAAATATGCGATCATAGCGGACCTTGTCAAGCAGGCTGAGCGTTTCCCCGAATTCGGCCTCGGATTCTCCGGGAAAACCCACGATGAAGTCGGAGGTGAGCGAATGGGGGATGTCGGCGAGAACCTCGTGGATCATATCTACTTTTTCCAGGTAAAGCTCACGCGTGTACTCCCGGCCCATGCGCTTGAGCACCCGGCTGTTGCCGCATTGCGCGGGCAAATGGATATTGGTGGCGATGGTCGGGCAGTCACGAATGGTCTCGATCACCTCGCGGTCAAAGTCCTTGGGATGCGGCGACACATAGCGGATGACCTCAATGCCGCGCACCTCGTTGAGCTTGCGTAACAAGCCGGCAAAAGACAGGCTGCTGAAATAGGAATTTACGTTCTGGCCCAGCAGCTCGATTTCTTTGTATCCCTTGTCCGCCAACATTTGAGCTTCTTCGCAAATATTTTCCCAGGGCCGGCTGCGCTCCCTGCCCCGCGTAAACGGCACGATGCAATAGGTGCAGTAGTTATCGCAACCTTCCATAATCGTGATGCGCGCCTTGAGCGAACTGTCCCGTTTGGGGATTTGAACGGGAAAGAGATGGTTGTCTGGATCCTTGCTGACATCGCATTGGCGTCCCCTGGCGCCTTCAATATCGCCGATCATTTGCGGCAAGTTCATCAGGGCCTGGGTGCCCATCACCAGATCCACGTAGGGGGCGCGACCGAAAATGGCCTCGCCGTTTTGCTGGGCCACACAGCCGGTTACGCCGATGATCATGTCGCCGCCGCGTTCCTGTTTCGCCTTGCGCAGCACGCCCAGACGGGAGAAGACCTTTTCCTCCGCCTTTTCGCGAATGGTGCAGGTGTTGAGCAGGTACACATCGGCGTCCTCGACCTTGGCCGTGGCGGCAAACCCCATGCCCTCCAGCAGGCCCGCCATTTTCTCCGTATCATGCTCGTTCATCTGGCAGCCCCAGGTTTCAATAAAATAGCGTTTTGCCATGACGAGCCCTCACATTCTTGCCGTTCCCACCTCGAACCCAATCGAGGGGCGCACCTGTTATAACACCATTTCTCGTGGAAGTGAAAGAGAACCGCGCGAGCGGTCCGGCGGTTACGGCGCGAACGGAACACGAACCCTTATTTTCCGAGCCAGGGCCAGGACCCTGGTTTGCTGGCCTGAAGATTCAAAGGAGTCTGGCGCACGGCGCCGCCCTCCCCTTCCCCCGCGACCTTGTTACCGATCGCGATCCGGGCTGATGCTTGGGCCAACCTGTATAAAAACAGCGGTTCAATAGCGCAGCAGTGTCTTGAATGCCGGATTGGCGCGGATGAACTGGGTTAAGGAGCGGCCTGGGTCCACGGTGAGACTCTCGGGCTTGATCACGGTCCGGTAACGGCCGCCCACATCCACTTCGAGGTAGAGCTGGCATTCGCCGCGATTGAGCTGCAGGTGCTCCAACAGCCGATGTAACAGTTCCTCGTTGACTTCCTCGCTGCTGAACTTCACCACGCAGGAGCGCACCTTCTTGGATTCCCACTCTGTCAGATCCCACATTTCCTGGACCAGAATGTTGGGCTTGTCATTGCGCATTTGGACCTTGCCCTTGATCACGAGCAGCCGATCCTCTTCGATGAGCTCGCGATACTTTTCATAGGACCTGGGAAAGGCCACGACCTCGGCCATACCGTGGAAATCCTCGATGGTGAGAAAGGCCATCATATCGCCCTTGGCGGTGGTGATTTTTCGCATGGCGTTGACCAACCCGCCGATAATAGCCTCGTTCCCCTCCGACATTTTGGCCAGGCTGCCCACATCGCAACTGGCATGCTTGCGCAACAGGTCGCGGTAGGCCTCCAACGGATGGCCGCTGACAAAGATGCCCAAGGTCTCTTTCTCAAAGCCCAGCAACTGCTTCCGCTCCCACTCCCGTTCGCCGATTTCAATAGTGCATTGGGCGGAAACTTCGCCCGCGAACAGGCTGGTCTGACCGCCGGATGCCTCTTTTTGCAGTCTCTGGCCCCAGGCCAATAGGCCTTCCGCGGCCTCGAACATGCCGCGCCGGGAATCGCCGGTGAAATCAAATGCGCCCGCCTTAACCAGTTGCTCCACCACTTTCTTGTTGATCTTGCGCAGGTCTATCTTTTCGAAGAAATCGAAATAGGTTTCAATAGATTCCCGCTGCCGGTTTTCCATAATGGATTGCAGGGCGGAATCACCCACGCCTTTCACGGCGCCAAGCGCGAAACGAATGCTGTTCTCGTGGACGGTGAAGCGTTCTTTGGAAATGCGGATATCGGGCGGTAGGACCTCGATGCCCATTTGGCGGCACTTGTCCACGTAGTTGACCACCTTGTCGGTATTGTCTTTATCGAGCGTGAGCAGGGCCGCCATAAACTGAACCGGGTAGTTGGCCTTCAGGTAGGCGGTTTGATAGGCCACCAGGGCATAGGCGGCGCTGTGAGATTTGTTGAAACCGTACTTGGCGAACTCGGCCATTTTGTCAAAAAGCGCGGCGCTGGTGCCCGCGGGGAAGCCGTTCTTTTTGGCGCCTTCCAGGAACTCGGTCTTTTTGCGCGCCATGATTTCTTCTTTCTTCTTGCCCATGGCGCGGCGCAAAAGGTCGGCCTCGGCCAGGGAAAAACCGCCGATTACCTGGGCGATTTTCATCACCTGTTCCTGGTACAAAATAACGCCGTAGGTTTCTTCCAGAATCTCCTTGAGCACCGGCAACTCGTAGCTCACGCGTTTGCCGTGGGCGCCGTCGATAAAGATATCGACCATGCCGGAACCCAGAGGACCGGGCCGGTAGAGCGCGTTGAGCGCGATAAAGTCTTCAAAGCGCTTGGGACCCAATCGGATCAGCAGATTTTTCATGCCGTCGGATTCGAACTGGAACACGCCGTCGGTTTCGCCCTTGCAAAAGAGCTGGTAGGTTTTGGGGTCGTTAAAATCGGTGATGGAATCGAGGTCGATATCCTCGCCCGTGGTTTCCTTAATGATCTCCAGGGTTTTGGAGATCACGGTGAGCGTCTTGAGTCCCAGGAAATCCATTTTCAAAAGGCCCACCTGCTCGGCCTCGTCCTTGGCGTACTGAACGCAACGGGTCCCTTTTTTGGGGTCGCGGTAAATGGGCGCCCAATCGGTGACCTCGCCGGGCGCGATGATCACACCGGCCGCGTGGACGCCCGTATTGCGGCTAAGCCCCTCCAGCTTCATGCTCAGGTCGATCAATTCCTTGGTGCGCTCGTCGCGTTCGTACATTTCGCGGAACTCGGGCGACTGTTCCAGCGCCTTGGGGATGGTTATGCCCAATTCGTCGGGCACCAGTTTGGAGATCTTATTGGTCTCCGCGGGCAGGAAATTAAGCGTGCGGCCCACGTCCTTGATTACCAAACGCGCCTTCATGGTGCCGTAGGTCACGATTTGGCACACATTGCGACGGCCGTATTTTTCGGTGACATAGTCGATCACCTCACCCCGCCGGTACTGGCAGAAGTCGATATCCACATCCGGCATGGATACGCGCTCCTTGTTGAGGAAGCGTTCGAAGAGCAGGTCGTACTGAAGCGGGTCGATATCGGTGATCTGCAGCGAATAGGCCACTAGGGAACCCGCCGCGGAACCCCTTCCCGGCCCGACGGGCACTCCCATTTCGCGCGCCTGGCGAATGAAGTCCCAGGTGATCAGAAAGTAGCCGGGAAAACCCATGTCATTGATGACCTGGATCTCCTGCTCCAGACGCTGTTCATAGGCTTCCCAGTCCTGACGAAGCAGGCCCCGCTCCTTCAATTTGCCCAATACCGAGCGGATACGCCGTTGAAAGCCCTCGCGCACCACCTCGGCAAAATAGGATTTCAGCGTGTGCTCCTCGGGAATTTCGAAGCGCGGCAGTTGGTAATCCTCGGCCAACACCAGATCGATTCCCTCGGCGATCTTAATCGTGTTGTCCAGAGCCTCTTCAAAACCCTGGAATACCTCGGCCATCTCGTCGCCGGTCTTGAAATAGAACTGCCCACCTGCCGGAAAGCGCCAGCGGTTCTCGTCATTTTTGCGGCTGTTCGTCTGAATGCACAGCAGCACGTCATGAGCTTCCCAGTCCTCGTGGTTGGTGTAGTGGGAGTCATTGGAGGCAACCACGCCGAGTTCCAACTTGTCCGCGATATCGCGCAGGGCGTGCATCATATCCCGGTTCAGGGGTTGCTTGTGGTTCTGCAACTCGATAAAGAAATTTTCTCGACCATAAATATCGCGCAGGGCGCGAGCCGCTTCCAGGGCTTGATCCGGTTTTTTGGCCAGAAGTTGCTGGGGCACCTCGCCGCTCAAGCTCCCACTCAGGCAGATAAGGCCCTCGTTGTAGGTTTTCAGGAGATCCTTGTCCACCCTCGGCCTGTGATGGAAGCCCTTGGTATAGCCCTTGGAAACCAACTTGCAAAGGTTCTTGTAACCGGTTTGGTCGCGGGCCAGCAACACCAGGTGGTGGTCGTCTTTGATCAGACGCTTTTCGGCAAGGTTATTGGCGGACTTGTCCTTACAAGAACCCTGGGCCACATACAGCTCGCAACCTAATATCGGTTTAATGCCCGCCCTACGGCATTGGTTGTACTGGATGATCGCGCCGAACATGTTGCCATGGTCTGTAATCGCGAGGGCCGGCATCTCGTTGTCGACGGCCTTTCGAACCAAGTCCGGAATGCGGCTGAAACCATCCAGCAGCGAGTACTCCGAATGGGTGTGGAGATGCACAAAAGGCCTCAATCTTCACCTCGTCGCCACGGATTTCATGAACAATGGCTCATCCAGAAACAGCAAAATTCACCACTGAGGACGCGAAGATAAGGCAAAAGGAGTTTCGGTAATTCATGGCAATGAAAAGTCTTATGCAACTTTCCTTTATGCGGCTTCGTGTTCTCTGTGGTTCAAAACCATGCGTTTCTGGGCAGACTCTAACTATAGCCAATTGAGACCATGCTGAAAAGGCCCGCTCGCCGCTTGCTCATAATACAAAGTAAACCATTTAAAACCAAGCGCTTATAGATGGGTTTTCGAGTGAAGCGGCGAACCTTGATTCGCGGCTCGAACGAGTTGCAGGCG